>JAFNUH010000377.1 GCA_017384185.1 Alistipes sp. | reverse complement strand
TTACCAGCCAGTAAATGGCGAGATGTATGTAACTGCATCTTATGGCACAACAGGTAACCTCTATACAAAGAAGGAGTATGCTGACTTCGTCCTTCGTTTCGAGTTCTGCTTCGACCGTGACGGCGTAAACAATGGTGTTGGTATCCGTACACCTATGGGCGTTGACGCTGCATACCACGGTATGGAGTTGCAGGTGTTGCACCACGACTCACCCATCTACAAGAACTTGAAGGTACACCAGGTACACGGCTCTGTATATGGTATCATTCCCGCAAAGCGCATCAAGTGGGGCGCACTCGGCGAGTGGCACACAGAGGAGATTCGTGCTAAGGGTGACCACATCACAGTTATCGTTGATGGCGAGGTTATCCTCGATGGCAACATCCGCAAGGCTACAAAGGGTCACAACGTGGCTCCCGATGGCGGCGACAAGAACCCCTACACTGTTGATGGTCGCAACCACCCCGGTTTGTTCAACAAGAAGGGTCACATCGGCTTCCTCGGTCACGGCGAGGGTATCAAGTACCGCAACGTACGTGTTAAGGAGTTGTAATATTTGATTTGACTCTAATTCGATAAATGAGGGTGCTAACTAGTTGAGTTAGCACCCTCATCTTTTTGCAGGAGTTATCTCACCCAAATTTTCACCCAATTTTGCAGCGAAGTGTTACCTATATATAAAATAAAAGGCACACCCGAGCGGAAATCTCTAATTACTATTTTGACACCACAACACCCAAAATTGAGTCAAAAACCAAACTCACAGGGCTAAAAACAATAAAAAAGATATTTTTTTGTATTTTTTTTGCCAAAAAATTTGCAGTGTAAAATTTTTGCCCTATATTTGCACTGTCAAAAACAAAGCGGTGGATTCATCTAAGGGCTAGGATACATGCCTCTCACGCATGACATAGGGGTTCGAATCCCCTATCCACTACACGAAGCCTTCCAATATTGGAAGGCTTTTTTCGTATATACCGCTCTCCTAAACCGAGAGCAGACTACGCCACGACCTAAAACTTATTTTACAATGACCATTTTAAGCTACATCATCTACACGCTTATATTTCTTATCACGCCTGCTGGCGTTATATGGCTCTGCCGCCGTGTCTCGCTACTTGGCAAGCTCGGTCCGATTATGGTACTCTATGCCATAGGTATGCTCATTGGCAATATGCCCTTTGTGCCCGACAGCATAGCAACATTGCAAGATATTATCCCCAACGTTATGATTCCGCTGGCTATTCCAATGATGTTGTTCGGCTGCACCTTCACCCGTAAGGAGATGCCATTGCAGATAAAGATTATCACAAGTGGATTTTTGGCAACCTGCACGGCAGTAACCGTTGGATACCTTCTCTTTGGTAGCCACATCAGCGAGGGCGCAGAGGTGGGTGGCATAATTACGGGTATGTACACCGGCGGCACGCTCAATGCGGCGGCTCTGCAGGCCATCTTCCGTATCAACAGCGAGACATACATTCTTATTAACTCATACGATATTATCATCTCGTTTGCATATTTCGTATTTCTCTTTAGCTTCGGCATAAAGGCTTTCCGCCGTATGTATTCTCAGGGCGAGAACACAATATCGCAGAGCGACGAGGCGGAGATCGCAAAACAGATTGAGATTGCAAAACAGAACCCCTACCGCCAGCTATTTACCCGCAAGGGCGCAGTGCAGCTGGGTAAAATTTTGGGCGTGACGCTTATCATCGTAGCGCTGTCGGCGGCCTCGACACTTCTGTTTGACCAGCAGTGGTTTATGGTTGTCTTTATCCTTATGCTCACAACATTGGGCGTTGCAAGCTCGTTTATAAAGTCGGTTCGAGCGCTGGATATGAGCTACGATATAGGTATGTATCTAATCTATGTATTCAGCATAACCATCGCTTCTATGGCAGACTTCTCGAATCTCGACCTCGCAGGTGGCATATATCAGCTTGCATTTATGGTGGTTGCGGTCTTCCTCTCGCTTGGCATTCACGCCATTGCGTGCCGACTGATGCGTGTCGATGCCGACTCGATGGTAATCTCGTCGGTGGCGTTCATCAACTCACCGCCGTTCGTACCGATGGTGTCGGCTGCTATGCACAACAAACGAGCGCTCGTGACGGGTCTTGGTGCAGGAATCGTAGGATATGCCGTCGGCAACCACCTCGGAGTATTGATGTCGCAACTGCTAAATATGTTATAACGTATGGAACTCACACTCTTAGATTATATCGTATTCTTCCTATTTATAGGAGGTGTAACAACATTTGGTTGTAGCTTCTTCCGCAAAAGCCGACGTGGCGCAGCAGCCTTCACCGCTGCCGAGGGTAACTTGCCAACGTGGGTCGTGGGAATGTCAATTTTTGCGACATTTGTCAGCAGCATCTCGTTCCTCGGACTGCCGGGTGGCTCGTATGCGAGCGATTGGAATCAGCTGGTTTTCAGCCTCTCAATACCTATCGCTACGTGGCTCGCAGCTAAGATTTTTATTCCGTTGTACCGTAGTCTCAACAGCGTCTCGGCATACCACTATCTGGAGCTTAAATTTGGCTATTGGGCAAGGGCTTACGTGGGCATCTGCTACCTTCTGACGCAGCTCGCCCGCACGGGTTCTATCCTGCTACTGCTGGCAATCCCTATTAACACAATGTTTGGCTGGGATATAAGCACCGTGATAATCGCCACGGGAGCTATCACCCTCATCTACTCACTCTTAGGTGGCATTGCCGCCGTGATGTGGACCGATACCATACAGGGTATAATCCTTATCGTCGGCGCCATCATCTGCGCCTTGCTACTCACCTTTGGTATGCCCGAGGGTCCTGCGCAGCTCTTCGAGATTGCTGCCGAGCATAATAAATTTTCGCTGGGCAGCTTCTCCCTCTCGCTTATGGAGCCGACATTCTGGGTGGTATTTGTCTATGGTCTTATGACCAACCTGCAAAATTATGGCGTTGACCAGAACTACGTGCAACGATATATGACAGCAAAATCTACGAGCGAGGCGGTAAAATCGACCCTCTTTGGTGGATTGTTGTACATCCCCGTGTCGCTGATATTTGTATATATCGGCACCGCACTGTTCTCATACTACACGGCTCAGCCTGAGCTACTTCCCGAGGGCGTTGCGGGCGACAAGGTATTCCCCTACTTTATCGTTCACGGTCTGCCCACGGGCGTAACGGGTCTTGTTATAGCGGCACTGTTTGCGGCAGGTATGAGCACCATTTCTACAAGCATAAACTCTGCGGCAACAATTATGCTGACCGACTTTTTCAAGAAGTTCTACAAAGGCGAAAGCTCGAATCGCAAGGAGATGGCAGTTCTCTACGGCTCGTCGCTCTTCGTTGGCGTTACGGGCATTGTGGTTGGTCTTATGATGATGTCGATTGATGGCGTTTTGGATGCGTGGTGGAAGCTCGCCTCGATATTTAGCGGCGGTATGCTCGGTCTGTTCCTATTGGGTCTTGTGTGTCACAACGTCAAGCGCATAAATGCCGTTATTGCCGTGGCGGTAGGTCTTGCCGTCATCGCCTGGATGAGCCTGCTCGCACCGCTTCACACATATCTTACAATAGTATTTGGCACGATGGCAATATTCCTCACGGGATTTGCCCTCACGAAGCTCTCCTCGGCACTCAGCAAACAAGGCAAGGAGGCGTAAAGTGTATTTTGAGTTATAATATTTCGAGCAAAGCGGAGAATTTGAGCAATAAATTTGTGAAATTGTCTGCTTATCCGTAAATTTGTTTAATAGAACAAAAACAACCAATCTCGAAATTATTTAACTCAAAAGATACTATGAAGACTAAATCACACCTTCTAACAAGTATCGCAACACTTCTCGTTGCCGTACTTTTCGCAAGTTGTACAGCGAAGACAACTGCCCCCGTGGGAGTAAAGACCGATGCGTTGGATGCCTCGGCGTGGAGCGCCTCAAAGTGGATTTCTGCCGCAGATGCCCCCGTCGTTACAGGTAAAAACAGCCAGCGTGCTGCCGATGGCGCCAGCTGGTTTGTATCAACACTCAAGAACGAGCAGCAGGTAACTTCCGCCATTTGGATGACCTCAGGCTTGGGCGTTTTCGAGATTTATGTAAACGGTCAACCCGTAGGTAACGAGTTCCTGAAGCCAGGTTTTACCGACGTTCGCAAGACAAGACGTTCGTTTACTTACGACATCACCGACGCTTTCCAGACCAAAGCCAATGCCGAGAATGTTCTCTCAGCGCAGGTTACTCCAGGCTGGTGGGGCGATAAAATCGTGACACAGGGTAGCCGTGACGGTATGTATGGCAAGAAGTGCGCCTTCAGAGGTGTCTTGGAGCTTACCTTTGCCGATGGTAGCAAGAAACTCTACGGCACAGACC
>JAFNUH010000376.1 GCA_017384185.1 Alistipes sp. | reverse complement strand
TTTGAGATTGGTGTAACTCAGTCGCCTGTAACCCCCGTATATATGAAGGGCGGTAACGAGGAGGGTACAAACCTTATCGTTGACCTTCGTGAGAACTACGGTATCTTCTGCTCTATCGTGATTTATCCCGTAATTCCTAAGGGTGAGATTATCTTGCGTGTAATTCCTACCGCAGCTCACACTTTGGAGGATGTGGAGCGTACTATCGAGGCATTTAAGGCAGTACGTGAGAAGTTCAACGCTGGCTACTATGCGTCGATGCCTATTCCGATGAAGGCTGATCCTGAGTTTAAGGTACGATAGTCGGAAGCTGTTTAACAAGGTGATTTTGTCGTTACGCTTGCCTTCAGAATCCTCATTTGCGTCCAGCAAACTGCGGTTCTTCAGGCTACAAAAATCCAAATCCCTCTTGTTAATGAAATTTTGGTAGTTGGGTAATAGTATATAATTTAGGGGACAAAAAGTGTCCCCTAAATTTTTTATTAAATAAGTAAAAGCCTATAGACTATGGCTTTGGTTCAACGTTTGTCGTAGGTTTTATGAATGCGTTGTAGCCCCAATCTCGTGCCACATTAGAGAGTTTAGAAGCTCGTTGTTCAAAGTCGGGCCAGTTCTTGTTTTCACGTTGGGTCCAGCCGGTCTCGGCAATGGCGAAAGCTCTGGGGTAGAGCATTAGTTCTGCGTACTCAGGCTCCATAATCCACTCGGTCCATAGGCTACCCTGCAGACCCAGAATATGATGGGCATCAGCCTCAGAGATACCCTCTGCCATTGGCTCGAAGGAATAAACCTTCTCCAAAGGCACGTGACGATTTATAGGACGGTATTGTGCGGGGTCCTGATGAGTGTCGAAATAGCAGAAATGATTAGGTGTGAAGATAACATCGTGACCCTCGGCAATAGCCTTCATTCCGCCATCAATTCCTCGCCACGACATCACGGTGGCATCTGGTGCCAGTCCGCCTTCGAGTATCTCATCCCATCCGATGATGCGCTTTCCGTGGTCGTGAGCAAAGCGTTCCATACGGCGAATCATATAGCTCTGAAGCTCCTTAACGTCTTTGAGCCCCTCGGCTTTCATACGTGCTTGGCAGTCGGGGCATAGCTCCCAACTCTTCTTATTAGCTTCGTCACCTCCGATGTGGATATATTTGCTGGGAAATACCTCAAAGACCTCCAGAAGGACATTCTCCAGGAATGTATAGGTACTCTCCTTTCCGGGGCATAGCTCACGTTTGCTGGGTCCGCCATCTGGGAGGCTACAAGCAAGTTCGGGATAGACGGCACGGGTCTCGTAGTTGTGTCCAGGCATCTCTATCTCGGGAATCACCTCTATGTGTCTTTCGTTTGCAAACGCCAGAATCTCGGCAATATCCTGTTTTGTGTAGTAGCCGCCATAGGCATTGGGTGTTCCCTCTTCAACAAAGTCGCCACCGATGCCATTTACCTCCCAATCCCAAAAATAGGGCACTGGACGCCAAGCAGTCTGCTGGGTGAGGTGGGGGTAGGCATCAATCTGCATACGCCAGCCCGGATTATCA
>JAFNUH010000375.1 GCA_017384185.1 Alistipes sp. | reverse complement strand
TGAAGTTTGATATTAGTGGTGATGACTTCCGTGAGGGTCTTACAGCAGTTGTCTCTGTAAAGGTAGCTGAGCCTCAGTTTGAGGGTCAGACCAAGACTAAGTTGGGTAATAGCGAGGTGTCGGCAGCCGTAAGTGGTGCAGTGGCATCGGCTATGGCGCTCTACCTTGAGGAGCATCCTCGTGATGCAAAGGCTATCGTACAGAAGGTTATCCTGGCTGCTACGGCTCGTCACGCTGCCCACAATGCACGTGCTGCTGTTCAGCGTAAGACTGTACTTTCGGGCGGTGGTCTTCCGGGTAAGTTGGCAGATTGCTCAAGCCGTGACCGCTCTATCGCTGAGATTTTCTTCGTCGAGGGAGACTCTGCGGGTGGTACAGCAAAGCAGGGTCGTGATAGAAATTTCCAGGCTATTATGCCCTTGCGTGGTAAGATTCTGAACATCGAGAAGGCTCAGGAGCACCGTATGTGGGAGAACGAGGAGATTAAGAATATGTTTATAGCTCTGGGTGTCTCTATCGGCACCGAGGAGGATAGCAAGGCTCTGAACCTCGAGAAGTTGCGTTACGATAAGATTATTATTATGACCGATGCCGATGTCGATGGTGCGCACATTGCAACGTTGATGCTTACATTCTTCTTCCGCAAGATGAAGGAGCTTATCGAGAATGGTCATATCTATATCGCTACCCCACCCCTCTACCTTGTTAAGAAGGGTAACAACGAGCGTTACTGCTGGACTGAGGCAGAGCGTGATGCTATCGTCGAGGAGTTGGGCACAAAGGGTGTTCACATCCAGCGATACAAAGGTCTTGGTGAGATGAACGCACAGCAGTTGTGGGATACAACTATGAATCCCGAGACACGCATCTTGCGCCAGGTAAATATTGAGAATGCTGCCGAGGCTGACCGTATCTTCTCAATGTTGATGGGTGACGACGTGCCACCTCGTCGTGAGTTTATCGAGAAGAATGCTCATTACGCAAATATTGACGCTTAGTAAATAGAGTATAATAATAATGCCCTGCAAGTTGTAACCTGCAGGGCATTTATTTTATTACAAACCTGTTAACTTCTTTATCTCATTGAGTTTGTTGAGCGCCTCAATAGGAGTGAGTGAATTTATATCCAAGCCCTTAATCTGGTCACGAATCTGGACTAATACGGGGTCGTCCAACTGGAACATCGAGAGTTGCATACTACCCTGCTCAGCCACGTCGGCAACCTGCTTAGCTGATGGCTGTCGCTTCTTGCGTTGACGAACAGGCGTGCCAGCTGCAACATCGTTATCACCATACGCCAACTCAAGATTTGAGAGAATCTCCGTTGCTCGCTTTACAATCGTCTGCGGCATACCTGCCATACGAGCTACGTGAATACCAAACGAGTGCTCCGTGCCACCACGTGCAAGTCGGCGCAGGAAGACAATTGTATTATCCACCTCACGAACCGATACGTGGTAGTTCTTAACACGCTCGAAGAGTTGCTCCATCTCGTTTAGTTCGTGATAGTGCGTTGCAAATAGGGTCTTTGCGTGAGCCGTGGGGTAATTATGAATATACTCAACCATTGCCCAAGCGATAGAGATACCGTCATAAGTGCTTGTTCCTCGACCAATCTCATCCAGAAGTATAAGGCTGCGATCCGAAAGATTATTCAGGATACTTGCCGACTCCAGCATCTCAACCATAAATGTTGATTCGCCCTGCGAGATATTATCCGAAGCACCTACACGTGTAAAAATCTTATCTACAATACCTATATGTGCCGACTTTGCAGGAACAAACGAGCCCATCTGCGCCATAAGGATTATGAGTGCTGTCTGGCGCAACAATGCCGACTTACCCGACATATTGGGACCGGTAATCATCATAATCTGCTGGTCGGTATCGTTGAGTAGAACGTCGTTGGGGATATACTCCTCACCCACGGGCATCAGGCGCTCAATTACAGGGTGGCGACCCTCACGAATATCTATCTTCTTACCCTCGTCCAGCTTAGGTCTTACGTATCGGCACTCGCAAGCCATACGAGCAAACGACTGCAAACAGTCTATGCGGGCAATTGTAGCGGCATCACGTAGAATTGATTTTAGGTGTGTCGCTGCAAACTGAATCAAGTTGTTATATATCTCCAGCTCGATAGCCAAAATTCTATCTTGAGCGCCGAGAATCTTCTCCTCGTACTCCTTCAGCTCCTCGGTGATGTATCGCTCGGCGGCTGTAAGGGTCTGCTTGCGAATCCACGTTTCGGGAACCTTATCTTTGTGAGTATTACGCACTTCGATATAGTATCCGAAAACATTGTTGTAGCTAATCTTCAACGAAGGAATACCCGTCGCCTCGCTCTCACGCTGCAAAATCTGCTGCAATACATCCTTGCCGTGCATAGCTATGCGGCGCAGGTCATCCAACTCCGCCGATACGCCGTCGGCAATGATACCACCCTTCTGAATCTGATTATTCGCTGGGTCGGGATAAATCTCACGTGCCAACTTATCTCGCAACGCAACTATGGGGTCAATCTGCTCTGCAATCTCGTGCAGACGCTCATAGTCAGTGGACTCCAGCAGAGCCTTGAGGGTCTCAACGGCAGTCAGAGAGTTTTTCAGCTGCACCAACTCTCGAGGCAGAATGCGTGCCGCCGCAATTCGAGATGATATGCGCTCCAAATCACCGATGGCAGAAATCTGCTCACGCAGAGCATCGGCTAAATCGGCATCCTTGGTAAGAATCTCCACAACATCCTGACGGCGTGATATTCGCTCCACATCGACAAGGGGCATAGCAACCCAACGCTTCAGCAGTCGTCCGCCCATTGATGTGAGCGTACGGTCAATCACATCGGCAAAGCCACACTTGCCCTGCGAGCCGTTTGACGAGAATAGTTCAAGGTTGCGGATTGTAAACTTATCAATCCATACAAACTCATTCTGGTCGATGCGAGATATTGATGTTATGTGCGAAATCTCACGGTGCTCGGTAAACTCCAGATAGTACAATATAGCACCTGCAGCGGCTATACCCTCCTGCATATGCTCAACGCCAAAACCTTTGAGTGACGAGGTGCCAAACTGCTTGCAGAGTTTATCATAATTCAGCTCCGACGAGAAGATCCAATCGTCAAGACGATATGTATAGAGGCGGTTGCCAAACGAGTTCTGGAATCTATCCTCATAGCCTCGCTGATAAAGCACCTCCTTGGGCGAAAGATTTGAAATCAGCTTATCGATATAGCGGTCATCGCCCTGCGCCATATAGAACTCGCCGGTCGAAATGTCGAGAAAAGCAATACCCGTTGTTTTGCTACCAAAATAGACAGAAGCAAGAAACGAATTCTCCTTATTGGGCAAGATATTATCACCCAACACCACACCAGGTGTAACAAGCTCAATTACCCCACGTTTTACAAGACCCTTCACGGTTTTCGGGTCCTCCAGCTGCTCACAGATAGCCACACGCTCGCCAGCACGCACCAACTTCGGCAGATATACATCCACGGCGTGATACGGGAATCCAGCCAACTCGACAAACGAAGCGGCACCATTGGCACGACGTGTAAGCGTAATGCCAAGTATCGAGCTTGCCTTGATGGCATCCTCGCCAAATGTCTCGTAAAAGTCGCCTACACGAAATAGTAATATAGCATCGGGGTGGACCGACTTAATCTGATAATATTGCTTCATCAGAGGCGTCTCCACATATTTTTTCTCTGCTGCCATCGTAATGGGGTTTTAAGTGAGCAAAGATAACTTTTTTGGTGGACTATTCAAAGAATCGCTCGTCAAAATTAACCAGATATAGTTTATCCGTAGCACGTGTGAGGGCGGTATATAACCAACGCAACATATCACGAGTCATAGGCTCGTCACCAAACAGACAACGGTCAACAAAAACTGCTCGCCACTGACCACCCTGCGCCTTGTGGCACGTAACGGCGTAGGCAAACTTTACCTGCACGGCGTTGAAGTGAGGATTCTCACGTATCTCCTTGTAACGCTTTATCTTACTCTTTATGTCGGTATAATCTTTTTCCACCTCATCGAACAGACGACGACTCTCGTCACGTGTAAGCGATGGCGACTCCGAAGCAATTGTATCGAGAAGAATCTTACACTCTATCTCCGTGTCGTTGTAATCGGGGAACGACAACACGGCATCGGCAAAATGAAACCCATAAAAATCTTCAAAACGGCGGATTCTTTTAAGTAGTGCAATATCGCCATTAGCCATAAAACTCATCGGGCAATCTTCGATGCGCTCGGTGTAGTGATAATTATTCTTTACCACCATCAACATATCACCGCTCTCGATAGCCTCCTCAGCCGAGAGATTATATCGTCTAATACCCTCGTTGTATCGGTTAGCACGTCTGTTAGAGCGTGTTATGACGATGGTCTCCTCTCTGCCGTATTTGTCGTAACACTCCTGCAATTTTTCCATCACTTCGCCACCGCTAATAGACTCAATATCAGGAAAATTCATTTCAAAGAGCGGCACCTCGCACAACCCATTCTCCAGCATACAACGCACCATCGTAGCATTGAACAATATGCCCGACTCGGAGCTTTGGCGCACCACATCGTCCATCGAAGCATATACCACATCGCCATACCCCTGCATCACCGATTCGTCCAGCGCTGGGCTATAATCCGACCCAACGGGAGGCAACTGCGCATTATCACCAACCAGAATCAGACGACACTCACGCCCACTCTGCACATATTTAATAAGATCATCCAGCAACGACCCACTACCAAAAATCTGTCCATCGCCCGCCGTATCCGACAACATCGACGCCTCATCGACGATAAACACTGCCCCACGCTCTTTATTTATATTTAGTGAAAACTTCGATTCGTAATTGGCATTTGTCCTTTCCCGATATATTTTTTTGTGTATTGTGAGCGCCTCACGATGCGAATATCGTGATAAGACTTTTGCCGCACGACCCGTTGGGGCAAGCAGTACGCACTTTGTTCCCATATCAGCCAAAACATCCACCACAGCCGATATAAGAGTAGTTTTTCCCGTACCTGCGTAGCCGTTTAACACAAAAATTTGTGAGTAATCTGGCGAAGAAAGCCACTCAGACAACATTTCCACAACTTTT
>JAFNUH010000374.1 GCA_017384185.1 Alistipes sp. | reverse complement strand
GGCATATAAGCCGCAGGAAGTATTACCATAGTTACATCTTTTTACAAACAACAACCATCCATCCCTCACGCTCGATGATATTCTCCACCGTAAAGCCCTGCTCCATAGCCGAAGCCTCGATAAAGGGAACATCCTCACGCAAGAAACCACTCATAAGCAACAATCCGTCTGTCGGCAACAGAGCCGAGAACGAGGGCATCATCGAGATTAATATATTGCGATTGATATTAGCCAATATGAAGTCGAACTGCTCGCCTGCCACAACCTGCTCAATAGAGCCACAACGGACATCTACCCTATCGGCTACGCCACTCAGCGCAATGCTATCACGGCAGCTATCGCAAGCCCAATCGTCAATATCTACCGCCACCATCTGCTCGGCACCACACTTCAGCGCCACGATAGCAAGCACTCCCGTACCGCAGCCCATATCTAGACCTCGCAACCCCTCGACACCCGTCGAAGCGATAGTCTGCGACATTAGCGCCGTTGTAGCGTGATGACCCGTACCGAAAGACATACGTGGGGCGATGACAACGTCGATTACATCACCCTCGGCAGGTATATGGTGTGGGGCACGAATACGTATAGGGTGCTCGCCCTCAACATCCACAGGTTCAAAGCCACTCTCCCACTCGGCATTCCAATTCTGTTGCTCCACATCGGCAACCTGAAAATCGACCTGCTGAGATGCCAGCAACTGCTCCACCTCCTCACGGCACTCGTCAAAACACTCCTGCTGGATATACGCCTTGAGCTGCGACTCCTCATCGGCAAAAGCCTCGAAGGGATAATCCGACAAAAGGGCGGTCAAAATCTCGGCTTGCAGGGCATCTTCGACGGAGATATTGAGTTCTACATATTTCATATTATGTAAAATTTTACTATTTTTACACCACAAAGTTACGGAGAATATGGCAGAATATACGAAAAAATGGACGGAAATTTCGAGAGGCTACCGCACTCATATGCGTTTGGAGAAGCATCTATCGGACAACACCATCGAATCATATATGCGTGACTTGGCGCAGTTCGCTCACTATATATTAAGGATGTACGACGTTCCGCCCAAAAAGGTGGAGCCCGAAATGGTACGCAACTATATGAGCCGCCTATACGAGCAGGGCAGAGAGAAGAGTTCGCAGGCTCGAGCGCTGAGTAGCATAAAGAGTTTTTTTAACTATCTTCTGCTTGAAGAGGTTATCGAATCTTCACCCGCCGAGTTAATCGAGGCTCCCAAGGCATCACGTCCCCTACCCGACACGCTATCGGTCGAGGAGATAGACCGTCTGATTGGCTCAATTGACAACTCAACGGTCAAGGGTCTGCGTGACCAGGCTATTCTGGAGGTGCTGTACTCCTGCGGATTGCGTGTGAGCGAGCTTTGTGAGCTGCGTATGGGCGACCTGTTCTTCGGCGAGGGTTACATTCGTGTAATCGGCAAGGGCGACAAGCAACGCCTTGTACCCGTAAGCGGTATGGCACGTGACCGCATACAACTATATATGGAGCGTCGCAAGGAGGAGCGTCGCAAGGAGGAGATACTATTCCTGAATAATCGAGGCAAGAAGCTCACTCGTGTGATGATATTCACTATAATAAAGCAGGCGGCTCAGCGTGCAGGCATCAATAAGAAGATAAGTCCCCACACCTTCCGCCACTCGTTTGCCACGCACCTGCTCGAAGGAGGTGCCAATATACGCCAGGTGCAGGAGCTGCTCGGTCACGAGAATATTCTCACAACAGAGATTTACACCCACCTCGACAATACCCATCTACGCCAGACCTTGGAAAAGCATCTCAGTTTGGAGTAGATAAGAGATAAAAAAATTAGGCTGTCACAACAATGTTGGACAGCCTAACTTGTATATGGATCGAACTATTACTTGCTCTTCTCCATTGCAGCCTTCAACTCTGCGAGACCTGCGATGTCACCCAAAGTAGTCTTCTCAATAGAAGCGTTGATCTTCTTAACTGAAGACTTGGTTGCATCAGCAGC
>JAFNUH010000373.1 GCA_017384185.1 Alistipes sp. | reverse complement strand
TAACGCCCACCGACCTGCGCTCAATGCTCCGACAACTACCCCACTGCCACACTATCGTCACTACGGGCGAGAAGGCTACCGACACGCTTGTCGAGCAGTTTGGCTGCACAAAGCCGAGCGTGGGAGAATATACCGAGGTGGAGGCAGAGGGTCGTACCCTGCGCATATACCGTATGCCCTCGTCGTCACGTGCCTACCCGCTCAAGTTAGAGCGCAAAGCCGAGGCGTATGAGCGTATGCTCCGAGAGATTGGAATGATATAAAAAGCGACTCCGCAATACTCCCTATTTTATCTTTCGTCCAGCCACCGCCAGACCGATATTATACATAACAGGCTGAAGTTCGGAACTATCTTTCTCTATAACAAAACTCTTCTTTATGTATAGCGGGAAATTTACCTCCTGCGTTTCGCCTGTAGCATCAATCAATGCTATGCCTATATAATATGTGCCTGGTGTGATGGTGATATTTTTCTCGGGTGTCACATAATACTCCCTCTTCTCCACGCTTTTGCTCATCGAGAATAGCAACGGCGTTTCGAGCAGCTCCTGATACGTGCCGTCAGCCTCTATCTTGCGGAATGTGAGCTTGAATATTGCTCGTTCTGCCAAGCAGTGTTGCACCGTCAGCGAGAACTTGGAAATCTCAAACTGAGTAGGACACTCAACCAGAGAACCGAGATATTTATGTTTGCTCTTATCACTAAAGCACACCTCGCCATTGGGTATTCTTGCACCTCTGGAAATCAAACGGTCGTACTTCTGTTTACCCACCACCTCAATATCTTGAATATCACCACCGTAAACAACATCTTGCTGTGCAGTAGCATACTGCGAGAGGGTAATCAAAAAAGAGCATAATAATATTAGAGCTTTCATCTGTTGTCGGATTTATGGGTTAAATAATTTTTACGATTATAAGAGAGCACGGCAGCCCCGCAGGACCACCGCACTCTCAACGGAATTGCTTATGGAGTAATAGTTGAGTTTATCGTTTTACATTCGTGATGTGTCGGCACCCTGCTCCACGCTCTTCGTGCGGAACTGCTTACCACTCTTGAAGTTCCACGTAACGCCCAGACGCACGTTGAAGTCCTGTCCCTGACCCCAAGTCTCCATAAAGCGGTTGAAGCCATCACCCTCGAAGGTCAACGCCTGACGTGAACGGATAATGTTCTGCAAGCCACACTGCAAGGTCCACGAATCCTTAATCTGTTTCTTAATATTGAGCGTCATCGTGTGGTAGCTATCCATTCTAATATTGCTCACCTTAGCACTTGTCACACCCTGATAATATACGTCTATAAAGAACTTTTTGGGCAACTTAAATGTCATATTAGAATTCCACTGCGCCACCTTATTAACCTCAAACTCGCTATCCTCGGTAATACGCTGCTTGGAAATAAGTCCTGTAATGTTTGTATTCCAATCCCACCACTTTGTCACATTGAACGGCAGGTTCAACGATGCAAGATAATAGTTCTCTGTCGGCAGATTCCTATAAGTCAAATCCATCATCATCGGATTATTGGGGTCCTGTACCATCATTCGCTGGATAACATCACGGCGAATATTCATACCCAAAGTCAAGCTATACTTATATGCCACAACAGCGGTTACCGTAATATTATCGGTGTACTGCGGCTTGAGCAGCGGATTACCAGACTGGAATGTATAATCCGAAATCTGCATACGGTTGGGTGTCAAGTTCCAGAAGTTGGGGCGAGCAATATTACGTGAGTACTGCGCAACGAGCGAGTGCTTGCCCGACTTATCCAACGCAAACGAGAAGTTAGCATTTGGGAAGAGCGAGAAGTACTTCTGGCTCACACCCGAATCTCTAC
>JAFNUH010000372.1 GCA_017384185.1 Alistipes sp. | reverse complement strand
GCAGCGAGTTTTCACGGCAAAGTGTTGATATATAAATAAAAATCACTATCTTTGAAAGTTACTAATAAAGATAGCAATGAGAAGAGAGATAATGTTTAGTCTAAGACGTGCCTTGCGTGGCGTGTCAATGGTGTGTGTGTTGGTTGCGATGACCGTCGCAGCCTCTATGTTTGTTGCTTGCTCTGAGAGTAATGTCGATGAGCCCGATAAGACCATCACCGAGGGTGTGGAGCTTCCCACAAATCAGTCACGTACGTGTGGCGGTAATGGTGGCACAATTAAGTTTACGATAACAACGACGGCAGGATATAAGCTCGACGTGGATAATTCGGAGATGCTCACCATCCGTAGCAACTCGTCAGTATCGCAGGCGGGCAAGTACTCTGTCGATTTGCAGATTTCACGCAACACCTCGGGCGAGGAGCGCCGTGGTAGCGTCTATATCACCGTCGATGGCTACTCACGCACCAAGGTAATCGAGGTCGTGCAGTCAACAGGCTCAACCGACAAGGTTGTGCAGTGGGTCGATGAGCGCCTGCAGAAGGAGTATTATTGGTTGGACGAGTATTGCGAGAAGCTCACATCGTTCGACTACTCGTTGGCATACGATAAGTTCCTCTCATCGGCACTTCTAAGCCTTACGACCAATGGCGCCGATGGTGGCGTTGATAACGGCAGCCGCTACATCTACTCATATATCATACGAGAGAAGAAGGATACGGGCACATCGAGCCAGACACGTGCCAAAGAGGATGAGCGCAAGACTAAGGGCTATGGTATTATGCTCTCACAGGAGGTGTGGGGCTGGACACAGTCAACCGTTGCCTTTGCCGTCGAGCACGTCTATCCCTCGTCACCTGCGGCAAATGCGGGTCTGAAGCGTGGTGATGTTATCTCTCACATCAACGGAAACACCATCCCGATGGAGGTGAATCGCCTCAATGAGCTATATAAGTCGGTCGCATATAACGAGGGCACGACGATGACGCTCGAGGGCGAGACCTTCGACAAGGAGAAGAACGACTATGTCCCCTTCAAATATACACTTACCGCCGCCGAGTACGAGGAGAACCCCGTAGCATATAGCGCCGTTTTGACCTTCGACGAGGAGACTGCCGCACAGGTTAACCCCGACGGTAGCAAGAAGATTGGTCACCTGGTATATCTCTCGTTCGAGAATGCCTTCGACCAGGAGCTTATCACAGCCATCGAGGAGCTTGCCGCAGAGGGCATCACAGACCTTATCCTCGACCTGCGTTGTAATGGCGGTGGCTCGGTTAATTCGAGCATTATGCTTGGTAGTATGATTCTTCCCGAGAGCTACATCGGCAAGACCTACGCTAACCTTGTGCGTAACCCCAAGAATACCCGCCTCGAGCAGCGTGAGGAGTGTCTTATCCTGAAGAATGGTCTGGGCGATTTTGCTACGAAGGATTTGCCAAACCTTAACCTTGAGAAGTTGTGGGTTATCACATCTCGACACACAGCCTCAGCCAGCGAGATGGTTATCAAGGGCTTGGAGGGACTCGACGTTGAGGTCAATATGGTAGGTAAGACCACCGAGGGTAAGAACTGCGGTATGGATGTCGAGGAGCGTGAGTTCGACTCATTCACCTACACCTACGCCCCCATCACCTTTATGAACGAGAATGCTAAGGGCGACTCAGACTATGCCGAGGGTATCACGCCTAAGATAGATTTTGCTAAGTATATCGCAACCGATACCTCTAACGAGAATAGCGTACAGAAGTCTTGCCGCTACTTCCCCATCCCCGAGGTTGAGTGGTGGGATATGCAGCGTGACTTTGCAACCTACGAGACTGCACTCAGAGTTTGCGGTTATACGCTTATTCCTAAGGATGAGAGCGAGGGCGGTGAGGGCTCGGATGCTGTGTCGGCATCGTTCAAGCCTATCCACGGCGCTGCCGTAACACGTGCCGCAGGTCGTCAGCTCAACGTTGTCGAGGGCTTGAAGATTGAGCCCGTAAAGATTCAGGGCGCAACACTCACCGAGCGTGAGCGTGAGGAGTTGGCTGCCGCAAGAGAGGAGTATTAATCAAAAAAATATAGTAAGATGAGAAGACTTATTACTATGGTTGCAGCCGTAGTTGCAATCGCACTATTTTCACCCGTAGCCGCACAGGCTCAGCAGGCTTATACTATTAACCACGGTCCCTATCTTCAGGGCTTGACCTACGATGGCGTTATCGTCAGCTTCACCACTTCGGAGCGAGGCTTCTCGAAGGTCGAGGTGCGTGAGAAGGGTTCTGACGAGGTACGTGAGTTCCGTACATCGAAGCACGGTCTGTTCGAGGCTAACAACACTCACAACGTAATCGAGGTTAAGAACCTTAAGCCCGCAACGGATTACGAGTACCGTGTGGTATCTAAGAAGCTCACACGCTTCGAGCCCTACCACGTGCGCTTTGGCGAGGAGGTTGCCAGCGAGTGGTATTCATTCCGTACGTTCGACCCTGCGGCTAAGTCTGTTAGCTTCGTTGTGGCAAACGATATTCACGATAAGGCAGACCTCTGTGCCAAGATGCTCGACGTGCAGCCCCTGGACGAGATTGAGATGGTGTTCTATAATGGCGACATTATGAGCTACTACAACCGTGAGGGTCAGCCTTTTACAAGCTTTATTGACGTTTCTGTCGAGAAGTTCGCTAAGAATAAGCCCTTTGCCGTTGTGCGTGGTAACCACGAGACACGTGGTCAGTTTGCTCGTATCTACGACGAGTATATCCACAACACTCCCGAGGGTATGTTCTACGGTGTCTTCTACTTCGGTGACACAGCTGTTGTGATGCTCGATGGCGGTGAGGATAAGGATGACCAGCACCCCGTATATGGTGGCTTGGTTGACTTCGACAACTACCGTCGTGAGGAGGCTGAGTGGTTGAAGGGCGTTGTTCGTAGCCCCGAGTTCCTCGCAGCAAAGAATCGTATCGTCATTATGCACGTGCCCCCCATCGTAGAGCGTATGGCTGAGATTGAGGAGAACAAGAAGGAGATTATGCGTCAGATTGCGTGGCGTGGTGCTTCGCACTTGGGCGAGTTGATTATCCCCATCCTTAACGAGGCCGATATCGATGTTATGCTCTGCGGTCACATCCACCGCCAGCTTATCTACCCCGAGCAGCCGGGCGTGTTGGAGTTCCCCATCGTTGTGAACGACAACGTAAGCTCTCTGTATGTGCGTAGCGACGAGGCAGGTGTATATGTTAAGGCTGTTCACATCGACGGTCACACCTCGTTCGAAAAGACCTATTAAGACAACTTAGGCTACATTGTGGTACTGTACAAATCGACCAAAGTTTGTAACTTTGCACACCTTTTGTAGCTAAAAATATCTACGATATGAATATATCGCAAACAAATATTGACCTTCTGCGAGAGCTGCTCAGTAAGCCCTCGCAGAAGATTGTCGTTTTATCGCACACCAATCCCGATGGCGATGCCGTGGGTTCTTCGATTGCGTGGGGCGAGGCTCTGCGCCGTCTGGGACATACGGTGACGTGCGTTGTGCCTAACAAATACCCCTACTATCTCGATTGGATGACGGGCATCAGCGATGTGGTAATCTTCAAGACCGACAGCGAGGGTCGTACCGCCGCTGCCGTTGCCGAGGCTGACGTTATCTTCTGCCTCGACTTCCACTCGCTCTCACGTCTGGATGCGCTGGGCGATATGATTGCCTCCAACACAACGGCTAAGCGTGTGCTTATCGACCACCACCTCGACCCCTCGGAGCAGTTCGATATTATGTTCTCGCACCCCGAGTCGTCGAGTACCTGCTACCTCGTCTATAAAATCATCGAGGCGCTGTGGGGCGCTCAGAGCGTGTCGGCATCGCAGGCTGAGGTGCTGTATGTGGGTATGATGACCGACACGGGCAACTTCTCGTTCTCGAATCTTACGCCCGAGTTGTATCAGTCGCTCGCTGTCTTGTCCTCGACGGGCATCAACATCCCGCAGATATATAATAATGTATATAACTCCTTCACCGAGGGTCGTGCCCGCTTGTTTGGCTACACCATCAACCGCAAGATGAAGCTGCTGCGCAAGGGAACGGTTGCCTATATGTCGCTCACGGAGGAGGAGATGCGCCGCTTCTGGTTCCAGCAGGGCGATAGCGAGGGCTTTGTGAATTACCCCTTGACTATCAAGAAGATGCGTATGTCGGCAATATTTATCGAGCATAAGGATTTCATCCGCATCTCGCTCCGCTCACGTGGTGCGGTGGATGTCAATACCTTTGCCGCACGCTACTTCAACGGTGGCGGTCACCACAATGCCGCAGGTGGTAAGTCGTTTGTTTCGATGGCTGAGACCATCGCCCGCTTTGAGGCTGCCGTTGAGGAGTACGCCAAGGAGGGACTGCTGTAAATTTTGAAAAGAACTAACGAACTATGATGAAGACCTATATGCGACTGCTGGGCTTTGCCGCTCCGCTGAGTCGCTACGCTGTGCCATATTTTTTCTACTCGGTGTTTCACGCCCTGTTTAACACCTTCACCTACACGATGATTATCCCAATCATCGGCACGCTATTCTCTGAGGGCTACGTCTTTACGCCGACCTACGAGTTTCCCGCCATTGAGCTCAACACCGAGTGTCTGAACACGGCACTCAACTATATCTATACCGCCGTCTTTGGCGAGGAGTACCGAATCACGTGGCTCTTGGCTCTGCTCTCGGGCATCCTTATCGCTTCGAATATGCTCAGCAACCTGTTCCGCTACCTCGGCTCGATGACCGTTGAGACTATGCGAACACGCACCCTGCAGCGTATGCGTAACGAGATGTTCGAGCGCACTATGGGTATGAACGTCGGCTACTTTAGCGACCAGCGCAAGGGCGATATTATGTCGAAAATTACATCCGACGTTATGGTCGTGCAGTTCTGCATCACCAACACCTTGCAGGTGGCGTTCCGTGAGCCCTTCCTCATCATCGGCTACTGCGTTATGATGGTCAATATCTCGTGGCAGCTCACCCTCTTCTCTATTCTCTACCTCCCCATCGTGGGTCTGTTGATTGGCTCTATCGTTAAGCGCCTGCGTCACCCCGCACAACGTGGTCAGGAGCGTATGGGCGATATGGTGAGCGTTATGGAGGAGTCGCTGTCGGGTGTCAAGGCTGTTAAGAGCTACAACGCATTCAAATATATCCGTGAAAAGTTCCGTGCCATAAATAGCGAGATGTCGAACATCCTTATCTCTATGGCTCGCAAGCAGCAGCTGGCATCGCCTATGAGTGAGTTCCTCGGCATTACGGCTATCTCTGTGGTGCTGGTCTTCGGTGGCTCGCTGGTGCAGAGTGGTGCTCTGATGGCTTCAGGATTTGTCGCATACATCGCTGCATTCTCGCAGCTCACACGCCCCCTGCGTTCGTTCATCGACCAGTTTGCCAACATCAACCAGGGTATCGCCGCCGGCGAGCGAGTATTCTCTATTATGGATGCTCAGAGTGCCGTGCAGGATAAGGCTGATGCCGTTGAGATGGAGGAGTTTAAGGATAAGATTGAGTTCCGTTCAGTGAGCTTCAGCTACGACGATACACGTGAGATTTTGCACGACATATCGTTCGAGGTGCGCAAGGGCGAGACCGTAGCGCTGGTGGGTCCCTCGGGTGGCGGAAAATCTACTCTGAGCGAGCTAATTCCCCGTTTCTACGATGCCGAGCGTGGCGCAATATATATCGACGGTCGTCCCATCTCGGACTATACGCAGGAGAGCCTGCGTGCCCATATGGGTATCGTCTCGCAGGAGACAATCCTCTTCAACGACACCATCCGCAACAACATCGCTATGGGTCGCACGGACGTGAGCGACGAGCAGATTGTGGCTGCGGCGAAGGTTGCCAATGCCCACGACTTTATTATGCAGAGCGAGGCGGGCTACGCAACCAACATAGGTGACCGTGGTACGAAGCTCTCGGGTGGTCAGCGTCAGCGACTTAGCATCGCTCGTGCCGTGCTGCGCAACCCCGAAATACTTATTCTCGACGAGGCTACATCGGCTCTCGACACCGAGAGCGAGAAGCTGGTTCAGGAGGCTTTGACATCGCTTCTGGAGGGTCGCACATCGGTGGTCATTGCACACCGACTCTCGACTATCCACAATGCCGACCGCATCATCGTAATAGATGCAGGTCGCATTGCCGAGCAGGGCACGCACACGGAGCTTATGGCGAAGGGTGGTATCTACGCCAAGCTCATTGAGATGCAGAGCTTAGCATAAAATTTGGCGAGTAACGTCGCAAAAGAGTAAAAAAGCGCTGATTACGACCTTAATTAATATTTTTTTCACTAACTTTACAGCCAGAATGGCTGTGTGATAAGCACAGCGGTGCAAGAGCAGATAAAAGAAGAACAAAAATATTTGAAAAAATAACTTAAAACAGAAAAGATTATGTTTGCAATCGACAACTACGATTTCACCGGTAAGCGTGCAATCATCCGCGTTGACTTCAACGTGCCCCTCAATGGCGAGGGTCAGGTAACTGACGACACTCGTATCCGTGCTGCTATCCCCACCATCAAGAAGGTGTTGGAGAAGGGTGGTGCCGTTATCTTGATGTCACACCTCGGTCGTCCTAAGAAGAATCCCGATCCCAAGTTCTCTTTGGAGCAGATTATCCCTGCTATCGAGGCTCGTTTGGGCGAGAAGGTTCAGTTCGCAGGTGACTGTATGGGCGAGAAGGCTGCTGAGATGGCTGCTGCTTTGAAGCCCGGTGAGGTTATGCTTCTCGAGAACTTGCGTTTCTACGCTGAGGAGGAGGGTAAGCCCCGTGGCTTGGCTGAGGATGCAACTGACGAGGAGAAGAAGGCAGCTAAGAAGGCTCTCAAGGAGGGTCCTCAGAAGGAGTTCGTTAAGAAGCTCGCTTCATACGCTGACTGCTACATCAACGACGCATTCGGTACAGCACACCGTGCTCACTCTTCAACAGCTCTTATCGCTGAGTACTTCCCCCAGGACAAGATGTTCGGCTACGTTATGGAGAACGAGTTGAAGGCTATCGACGGCGTTATGGAGAACCCCCAGCGTCCCTTCGTGGCTATCGTAGGTGGCTCAAAGGCATCTACCAAGATCTCTATCATCGAGAAGCTGATGGAGAAGTGCGACAAGATCATCATCGGTGGTGGTATGACTTACACCTTCGCTGCTGCACAG
>JAFNUH010000371.1 GCA_017384185.1 Alistipes sp. | reverse complement strand
GGGTACGATATTAAATAACGAAAAGTGATGTTGCTCTCTGATAGAGCTGGGAAATCTCCCTCCTGCCTGAAACCCCTAAATACTCACCTCCGATGATGGGTTCTTTTTGAACTTACGAATCTGCTGGAAGAGTAGCAGTGCCGCAAGTAGGGTAGATGCGAAATCGGCAATAGGTATTGAGTACCACACACCATCAGCCCCCAAGTGACGAGGCAGGAAGATAATCAGCGGCACGAGGAATAACATCTGACGTGACACCGAGAGTAGGATAGCTCGCTTCGGCTTACCGATATGCTGGAATAGGTTACCCGCAACGATGTTGAATCCCACAAGTGGCAACATCAAAACCAGAATACGCAGACCACGTGCCGAAGCCTCGATAAGCTCCGTTGCGCTGCCCGAGCCATCCTCGCTGACGAATATGTGTACAACCTGATAGGGGAATATCTCGCAGATAAGAAATCCGAGTGTTGTCGTAGCCACCGACCAGCCGACGGTCATCCATAGCGTCTTCAGCACACGGTCGTATGCACGTGCGCCATAGTTGTAACCCACAATCGGCTGCATACCCATCGTGAAACCCATCACCACCATCGTAAAGAGGAACGCCACTCGGTTGGCAATGCCGTAAGCACCAATCGAGAGGTCGCCGCCATACTCGCCTAAGGTGTTGTTCACCAGAATCACCACCACGCAGGCGCACGACTGAATCATAAAGGGCGCCATACCTACGGTGATAATGTTCTTGATAATCTCCCAACGCAGACGGAATGCCTCGCTGCGGAAACGCAGGAAGCTCTTCACATCCGAGAAGTGTATCCACTGCACCACAACCGCCACCAGCTGTGCGATGACCGTAGCCCACGCCGAGCCTGCAATGCCCCAATCCCACCAGAGAATGAAGATAGCATCGAGAATGGCATTAAGAATTACGGCTAAGATGGTGATATTCATCGCCTTGTTGGGATAGCCCGCCACACGGAGCATACAGTTCAAACCGTGATAGAGGTGTGTGATGACATTTCCGTAGAGGATAATCTCCATATACTCACGGGCGTAGGGCAACGTCTGGTCGCTTGCGCCGAAGAAGTAGAGTAGCTCGTCCAGGTAGCATAATCCGAATGCCATCAATACCACGCCGAGCAAAACGTTGAGCAGAACAACATTTCCGAGGATTCTCTCTGCGGCGGCTTTGTTACCCTGCCCGAGACGAATCGAGGTGAGTGCTGCCGAGCCCGCACCAATCATAGCACCGAAGGCTGCCGTCAGGTTCATCATCGGCATCGTCAGTGCCAAACCCGAGATAGCCAGCGGACCCACACCCTGACCGATGAAGATACTATCGATGATATTATACAACGATGCCGCAACCTGCGCAATGATGGCAGGCAGCGCATAGCGCATAAGCAACCTTGATAGTGAATCGGTACCTAACGAAAGAGGTGATGTTTGCGAACTCATAGCGGGTGCAAAGTTACGAAAAAATCGATTACGTTATCCGAAAAAGTTTTCTACACTTCTGATTATAGTTTGTAGCAGATGATATGCTCCTCATCGGGCATTGTGTAGCGTAGTGTTACGGGCTCGCCGCCTACGCTGCGGCACTCTATTCTTTTGGCAGAGGTATCTACGCCCGTGATGATGGTGTCACGCAGGAAGTCAATGCCCTCACGTCCTGCCATCTTGTAGAGCGTCTCCTTGGCGCACCACACCGCCGCCAACCACCACTCCTCGTCGCAGAGCCTCTGCTCCTTGTCGCTAACGTAGCGTGATGCAATACGTGAAAAGTTTCTATCCAGCCGCTCGATGTCCACGCCGCACACTTCGCACGACAGAGCCACCGCCACAGCATCACGGCAGTGCGAAACAGATATATATGTATAGTGGGAATTTTTCAACTGCGGAGCGCCACTCGGTGTGTACTCCACCTTGGCATCGGGAGCGATTTCTCTTAGCACGCCTCGCCACGCAAGACGCTCGGCACGGCGACTCTGCGCTGTGAAACCCTCCACGGAGCGCAGGTCACGCTCATCGGCGCTGGACTCCAGCACATCGAGCTGTGCGATAGGTTTAACGACGAGCATTGCCTCGTCAGAGAGAATCTCCATCGCCAACCCAGCCATCTTCTCCGCCTTAGTGTTACTCATTCTCCGTGCCTACGACGACCTTGATTTTATCTACACGGCGGCCGTCCATACTCTGCACCGTGAAACGTATGTCGTGCGCCTCGACCATATCGCCCTTCTTGAGCAGGTCACGACGAATCTCCAGCATCAGACCCGCCAATGTCTCGGCACGACCCTGCACGTCGGCGAAGATATCCTCCTCGCACTTCACCACACGCTCGAAATCGACTATGTGTGTCTTGCCGTCGAAGATATATGTGTTGGCGTCAATGCGCTCGTAGAATGACTCGTCCTCGTCGCTCTCGTCGGAAATCTCACCAACGACCTCCTCCAAAATATCCTCCAACGATACCAGACCCTGCGTCGCACCATACTCATCGACCACGATAGCTACGTGTGTCTTGTTGTTCTGGAAGTCACGCAACAGGTCATCAATCTTCTTATGTTTGGGGATGAAGTATATCTTGCGCAGAAGCTGCTGCCAGCCGAACTCGTCGCCACAGTTGATGTGGGGCAGAAGGTCCTTGACGTAGAGCGCACCCTTGATATTATCCAAATCCTCATCATAGACGGGTATGCGCGAGTAGCCCGACTCGATGATGGTACGCTTGACCTGTTCGTATGAGGATTTGATATCGAGGGCGGTGATATCTATTCTCGGGCGCATAATCTCACCCACCTCGGTATT
>JAFNUH010000046.1 GCA_017384185.1 Alistipes sp. | reverse complement strand
GTTGTAGCTTAATTTTACGCCCATATCCCAGAACGAAGGCGTAAGCTCGGTGCGGTCCGCCTCGATGTATCCTGCGTTGTGCTGCACGAGCATCCTACCCGTGTAGTTACCAAAGAGTGATGCCATAAATTGGCGTGTAATATTGGCTGTTGCCGTGAAGTAGGCGTAGTGGTCGGGGGTGCGGAACATACGGCGCTCGCCCTCCACAGTGTTAGACCACACCTCAGGCTCGTCGTAACGGCTACGCTGGAAGGTGTAGCCAGCCTGCACATCAAAGACGTCGGGAATGCCAATTTTAATCTCCGTATTAAGACCTCTGACCTTTGCACCGGCGGCATTGTAGCGAGTCTGAATTATATATCCAGCCTCATTCTCTCCCGTTTTAGCCAATGCAAAAACATCGTCAAGTATGGTGTAGAAGCCTTCAAGCAGCAGATTGGCTTGCAGACGACCGAAGTTATGATAGAGGTCTGCCGAGGCGCTGAAGCTGTGTGAGTACTCGGGACGAAGGTTGGGGTCAAGCTCAATGATTGACGATTGATTATTCACGGCGTCAATATGCAGGTCCTCGTCGAAGGCTTGTGGCGCACGATAACCGCTCGAATAGCTCACTCTAAGACCTATATCCTCGTGGGGGCTATATCGCAGATTTGCACGTGGCGAGAATATCACTCGCTCCATCATATTGTGCTTATCCAGACGACCTCCAATGACGAAGTTTAGCTTGTCGCTGCGCCACTCATTCTGTAAAAATACGCCTGCGGTTTGTACCGTCTGCTTGATTTTTCTGTTGAAGCCTATCGAGTGGTCGTCCAGGTCGTTGTATGTGTATTCGAAGCCTGCGGTGAACTGCGCCGGCATAAATAGGCACTTGTCAAATATATAGCTGTATTGCGCACCTGCTACAACCGTGAGGTCTTTTGTCTCGCCATAGGCGTTAGGGTCTTTGCCCGTGCCGTAGTAGCTGTCACGAGAGATAGCCTGCATCGAGGCGTGAATATCGAACAGATGGCGTGAATTGGGCGCAAAGTAATTCCAGCGCAGGCTACCGCCATCAATTTTATGGTCCACCTGCTCTGCAATCTCTGCCATATGAGGCGGCTCATCGATGTTGTCGCCACCACGACGATGCTCCTTGATGTGATGATACTCGGCTGTAAGTTTTGACTGCATCGATGTCTTGTAATAGCCACGGAAACCGATTGTCTCGGACTGCATACGTGTAATGTCGGTAAAGCCATCTCCATTGCGGTCGTAGGCATCACGGTCTTTGACCATACCAAACAGATATACACCAGCACGATTGTCGTCAGAAACGAACGAGCCATTCAGTGATGTATTGAACTCGGCATCGCCACTCTCCAAGACGTTTGATGTGTGCGAGAGTGTTAATGTATTTCGCAGGGGCTCCTTTGTGATGATGTTTACCACACCACCAATCGCATTTGAACCGAAGAGTGCCGAACCTCCGCCACGAATAACCTCCACACGCTCAATCATTGCTACGGGCAACTGCTCCAAGCCATAAACGCCTGCAAGAGAGCTGAAGATAGGGTTTGAGTCGAGCAAAATCTGTGAGTATTGTCCATCCAGACCATTTATTCTAAGCTGCACGGCACCGCAGTTTCCGCAGGTGTTCTCTACACGCAGTCCCGGCTGAAACTTCATCGACTCGGCAAGGTTTGATGATGCCGTATTCTCGAAAAGCTTTGCTGAGGCGACATTTACAATTGTTGCAGTACTCTTTTTGTTAGTCTCGTTGCGTGTCGCAGATACCACAACCTCGTCCATATTGAGGCTCTCTTCCTCCATTACGATGTTTATCTCCACCGACTTGCGAGGCTCGATGGTCACACGCTGCTCAACGCTCTTTAAGCCGACGGCTTCGGCTACGATTGTGTAGTCGCCGATTGGTAGATTTTTTAGAAAATAGTGTCCCGTTGCATCGGCTACCGTTCCGATGGTTGTGCCCTGTATAGAGATTGTAACAAAGGGTATGTGGGTGCGAGTTTTGGCATCAATTACGTGTCCGTGGATATTTGCGTCGGTCGCTTTCTCTCGCTGAGCCGAGGCGTTGGCTGTAAAACCTATTGTAAATAAAATGGTTACAAAAAGTAAAATTCGTATCTTCATCTTGATTATTATATGATATGAGTAGTAGGCATACCTCTCGTGTGATAGGTACGCCAAAGAGTAGGATAAAGTAGATTTATCCTAAAATAATAATTAGATGAAGGCGGGCGGTGCCCTTAGTGATTTGTGTGACGATAGGTGGTTTGTAAGGCTCTCAACCTTGTCTTTGAGCACCTCTTTTAGACTGTGTAGAGGTGTCATCACTACGATAGCCGAAGCTGCCGCCAAAGCCGTATAAAGTGACAGCGCAGAGATTACTTTGCACTGCTGTGATGAGTGGCTATGGTTGGGGTTGTCGGCTGTGCCAGCGTAGAAGTGAGAGTGGTAGATGATATTGCCGTCAATGGTGTGGCTATGGGTGAATAGAGATATGCTACCAATATAACCCACAAAGAGCCATAGTAGCATACCAGCAACCCAATTGCTGCGACGAATATCTGTTATTGACTTTAATACCATTTGCGGCGCAAAGATACTAACTATTTGATTGGTTGTGACGCCAGGACTGAAAAATTAACCTTTATTTCATAAAAAAAGAGGTTACCATTTGGGCAACCTCTTTTAATTATTTGAGTATCAAAATTAGCGGATACGCTCCTTGTACTCACGTGTGCGGCTATCAACACGAATCTTGTCGCCAGTGTTAACGAACAAGGGAACCTTAACAGTTGCGCCAGTGTTAACAGTAGCGGGCTTGAGTGAGCTGGTAGAGGCTGTATCACCCTTGATGCCCGGCTCTGTGTAAGTTACCTCCATATCGAGTACGGGAGGAAGCTCAGCTGAAAGAACAGCCTCCTTCTCAGTGTGGAACATAACCTCTACAATCTGACCGTCTGCCATAAGGTCGTAGTTGTCGATAAGATTCTTGTCGATGTTGATCTCCTCGAATGTCTCAGTGTGCATAAAGTGTGCACCCAAGTCATCCTCGTAAGTAAACTGGTAGGGACGACGCTCAACACGAACCTGCTCAATCTTCTGGCTTACAGAAGAGAAAGTCTTCTCGAGAACGTAGCCGTTCTCCAAGTTCTTGAGCTTTGAACGTACGAAAGCGGGACCCTTACCGGGCTTGCAGTGCTGGAAATCAACAACGAGGAAAGTCTTGTTGTCCATCTCGATGCACATACCAATCTTGATATCAGATGCTGTGATAGTCATAATGTATAAAT
>JAFNUH010000370.1 GCA_017384185.1 Alistipes sp. | reverse complement strand
AGAGTCTAACATCGACTATATAGATAATTTCCTAAAGGAGAATATCCCCGCAGTTCGTGCCATCAAGCCACAGGCTTCGTTCCTTGTGTGGCTGGATTTCACGGCGCTGGGACTGCCACACGAGAAGTTAATCGACTTCTTGGTTAACGAGGCGCACCTTGCTATGAACGACGGAGCGATGTTTGGTGCTGGTGGCGAACAGCACACACGCCTTAATGTCGGCACGCAACGTGCCGTATTGGAGCAGGCGATGAAACAACTTAAAGAGGCAATAGATAAACTGAAATAGATATGATTTACCGATTTAGAATGCTCTCGGACGAGAACGACCACTTTGTCCGTGATTTTGAGATGGCAGCTGACTCTACGCTGCTCGATATGCACGAGTTTATAATCCAGATGCTCAGCTACGACCCCTGTATGGCATCATTCTTCAAGGCTGACGACCGCTGGGAGCGTCAGCAGGAGTACACCTATATGGATATGGGTGGCGGTATGGGCGACGGCGGCAATGGTATGCCACTGCCGATGGCTACGGCTCGTCTGTGCGACATCCTAAACTTTATGCACGACCGCTTGATTTATGTCTTCGACCCCTTCACTCAGCGTGCATACTACATCGAGGTTATCGAGGCTAATGAGGAGGCTGATGGTATGACCTACCCTCGTCTTCAGTTTGAGCACTCACCTGCTCCCGACCAGTACGACCCCGAAGCAAACGAGCAAAGTGGCTCAATCTTCGAGGAGATGATGGGTGAGTACAGCGACTTTGATGGTGACGACTCATACGACGATGAATACTAAACGACTAATCGTCATCGTAGGACCTACGGGGTCGGGAAAAACCGACCTCTCTATTCGTGTGGCAGAACATTACGCCTGCCCCATAATCTCGACCGACTCACGCCAATTCTACCGTGGCATACCTATCGGCACAGCACAGCCCGATAGCGAACAGTTAGAGCGTGTAGAGCACCACTTTATAGCCTCGCACGAGCTGACCGACGATTTCAACTGCGGAGCGTACGAGGTGGCGGCACTAAAACGGCTGGAGGAGTTGTTCGTAAAGCACGACACGGTTGTCGCTGTAGGAGGCTCGGGGCTTTACATCAAGGCGCTATGCGAAGGTATGGACGATTTACCCGAGGTGGAGCCTGCATTGCGTAGTGAACTTGCCGAGAGATTAAAGAGCGAGGGATTGGAGGCTCTTACAGAAGAGTTACGAAAACTTGACCCTGCATTTTATGAGGTTGTTGACCGCAAGAATCCAGCACGAGTATTACGTGCTCTGGAGGTATGCATCTCTACGGGAAAACCCTACTCTTCATTGCGTACGGGCGAGAAGCGCCAACGTAGCTTCGGAATTGTGAAGATTGGCGTAAATATGGAGCGTGCCGTGCTCTACGAGCGCATTGACCGCCGTGTCGATATTATGGTAGAGGCGGGATTAGAGAATGAGGCTCGTGCGGTGTATCCGTTGCGCCATCTCAACTCATTGCAGACGGTAGGTTACAGAGAGATGTTTGACTACTTTGATGGCACAATCACTCGTGATGAGGCAATAGAACTTATCAAGCGCAACTCACGCCGATATGCTAAGCGACAGCTGACGTGGTTTGGTCGTGATGAGGAGATTGAGTGGTTTTTACCCACAGAAACAGAAAAGATTATAGAATATATAGATTCAAAGGTTTGCACATTGAAATAATTTTGCTACTTTTGCCACGTCTTACCTAAAGTAAGCGGTTGCTCGAATGGTGGAATAGGTAGACACGCCGGACTTAAAATCCTGTGGCCAGTAATGGCCGTGCCGGTTCGACCCCGGCTTCGAGTACCATAAAGCGCTGATTATCAACAAGATAACCAGCGCTTTTGTCATTTATAATACTTCTCATATTCTTCCGAGTCGTCATTATCTTTTTCTATTGAGAAATATTCTGCAAAAACTCCGCTAACTTTCTTACGGCACGACCACGGTGCGAGATTTGGTTCTTAGCCTCGGCACTCATCTCGGCAAAGGTTTTCGCTCCGCCCTCGGGGAAAAACAACGGGTCATAGCCAAAACCGCCCTCTCCGTGCTCCTCGGTAGCTATATCGCCACGCACGATACCCTCGAAGAGATACTCCTCGCCATCCATAATAAGCGCAACTGCCGTACGGAACTGTGCTGCTCTATTCTCCACGCCCTGCATACGCTCCAACAACAGGCGTTTATTAGCCTCATCGTCGTGACCATCAGTGGCATAACGAGCCGAACGCACACCGGGCTCCCCGCCCAATGCATCTACCTCCAAGCCTGTATCATCGGCAAAACAATTCAAGCCCGTACGTGAATAGACATAGCGAGCCTTTGCCAAAGCGTTGCCCTCCAATGTAGGCTCATTCTCAGGAATATCCTCAGTAATGCCACACTCACGCAATGTCACAAGTTCAAATTTCTCACCCACGACCTGCGCTACCTCATTCAACTTATGGGCATTATTTGTTGCAAAAACAATCTTCATAACTAACCTTTAATTTTATCTACGATAGCCGCCAAAGCGCCGTCGCCCGTAACATTACAAGCCGTGCCAAAGCTATCCATAGCAATATACAACGAAATCATAAGCGCCTGATCCTCGGGCGAGAATCCCAATACCGATGCCAACACGCCAAGTGCTGCCATAATAGCACCTCCAGGGACACCTGCCGCCGCCACCATTGTGATAGCCAACAGACAGATAAAGCCGAAGAAGAGCATAAAGTTAAACGCCATACCCTGCATCATCATCAAAGCCATAGCACAAGCCACAATCTTCAGCATACTGCCCGACATATGAATCGTAGCGCAGAGCGGAACAACAAAACCTGAGACCTGCTCGCTGACACCCATCTTACGACTTTGCGCCAAAGTTACGGGGATAGTTGCAGCCGAGGACTGCGTACCCAACGCTGTAAAATATGCGGGAAGCATTGTCGAAAGCATCTTAAACGGATTACGTCCTGAGACCAAACCCGACACCACGTAGAGGAACATCAACCACACAATATGCAACAGGAATATAACACCGATAATCTTAATAAAGACCGTCAGCACACGATATACCTCGCCTGCGGCAGTCATATCAAGGAAGATACCAAAGATATATATCGGCAAAAGAGGGATAATCACCGACTCGATGGTCATCGTGATAATCTTCTCAAACTCCTTAGCGGCACTGCGCAATACATCGCCCTTGACATATGCCAACCCCAAGCCCACAACGAAAGCCATAACAAGTGCCGTCATCACATCCATCACGGGAGGAATACTCATCGTGAAGAATGGCGTAATCTTCGTCGCCTCACCGGCAGCGTCGAGTTGTACCTGCGAATCTATAAGCGACGGGAAGGTCAAAGCTCCCGTAAAATAAGAGGCTAATCCAGCAACAACGGTTGAGCCGTAAGCCAACGCTACTGTGATAGCCAACATACGTCCAGCACCACGACCAATATCGCCGATAGCAGGAATGACCATACCAACGATTATCAAAGGAATAGCAAATCCCAGGAATTGACTAAAGACGCCATTGAAGGTCAAAAATACTCTTACCATCCACTCTGGCAACACGCCACCCAAGGCGACACCCAGAGCAATGGCAACAATAATACGTGGCAAAAGCCCAAAACGAAACTTCTTCAAAACTATATTGATTATTAATTATTTACACTCTATCAGCCTCCAACTGCTCAAGGCGAAGGTCAGCTGCAATTTTATCGATAATAGACTTCACGACGGTATCAATCTCCGAGCCTGCCGAGTAGTCGGCTGCGCATACAAAATTCACACGGTTATCACGGATAAGAGTATTCATCTCCTTGCGCTTATTCTTATCGTCGGGGTTATATACCGCAATCGAATGACCGCCGTAGTTTTTTACCAACTTCATACAAGGGATATCGGTCATACCATCGCCTACATAAATCATACGTTTGAACGGAACGGGACGACGATTCTCCTCCATATATTGATTGACCATACGGGTATCATATACCGACTCCACGCCCTTGTTTATCTTGAAGATAAACTGCGTCTTATTGGTGTAGTTTACAGCCACGGCGGGCCAATAGGCTATGCCATCGACATTATACAGGAACGAGCAGGCGTAAACGTGCTTAAACTCGTGGGCGATAGATGTACCCTCGATAATCTCCTTCATACCAGATGAATTGACATAGTGCAAAAGTTTAATACCTCGCTCTGCTGCATAGGCATTCATACGTGGAAACCAACCCTCCACACCATTATAGTAACGGATATTACGACCCGACTCCTGAAAAGCCTCACGACGGAGCGACAAGCCCTTGCTCTGTGCCTCCTGAATCATACGTGCCATATATGCCAACACGGGGTCGGCATCCTGCGTCTCTGCCAAAACATTAGCATCGTTCCAAAACTCCTTATTGCTTTTGCCTACGGCGGGAATAAAATCGTACTCCTGCATATTACCAGGGGCTAACGTGCCGTCAAAATCGTAAATAAGCGCTACGGTGTACTCCATAACCAAATCAATAAAATTGTTAATTTAACAAATATACGGATAATTTTGATAATAAACACTACCACAACGAAAAAAGCGGTTCGGCAGATGCCAAACCGCTCTAAAATATCATATCAAAAATTACTTACTCTTGATATACTCGTCGATAGCCTTCGCAGCCTTACGACCTGCACCCATCGCCAAGATAACCGTAGCAGCTCCCGTAACGGCATCGCCACCCGCAAAGACGCCCTCACGAGAGGTTACGCCCATCTCATCAGCTACAATGCAACCACGGCGGTTGGTCTCAAGACCCTTAGTTGTGCTCTTAAGCAGCGGGTTAGGCGATGTACCCAACGCCATAATCACCACATCGCACTCAACGGTAAAGTCCGAGCCCTCCTTAACAACAGGAGAACGACGACCACTCTCATCAGGCTCGCCCAACTCCATCTCAACGCAACTAAGAGCCGTTACCCAGCCCTTCTCATCGCCAAGTACACGAATGGGATTTGTAAGCATCTTAAACTCAATGCCCTCCTCCTTTGCGTGGTGTACCTCCTCACGACGAGCGGGAAGCTCAGCCTCCGAACGGCGGTAGATGATAGTAGCCTCTGCACCCAAACGCTTTGCCGTACGCACAGCATCCATCGCAACGTTACCACCACCAACAACAACTACACGCTTACCGACATAAATCGGTGTATCATACTCATCATCGTACGCACGCATCAGGTTGGCACGGGTCAAAAACTCGTTTGCCGAAACAACGCCATTCAAGTTCTCACCCTCGATACCCATAAAACGTGGAAGACCTGCTCCCGAGCCGATAAAGACAGCCGAGAAACCCTCCTCGTTCAACAGAGAATCGATGGTAATAGTACGACCAACGATAACATCTGTCTCAAACTTAACACCCAAACGACGCACATCATCGATCTCACGAGCAACAATCTTCTCCTTAGGCAGACGGAACTCAGGGATACCATAAACCAACACTCCGCCCAACTTGTGCAGAGCCTCGAATACCGTAACCTCATAACCCATCTTCGCCAAGTCGCTGGCACACGCCAAACCCGAAGGACCGCTACCGATAACAGCCACCTTCTTACCATTGGGAGTAATCTCAACACAGCTCTTACACTCGTTCTCAAGGCTCCAATCGCCGACAAAACGCTCCAGCTTACCGATAGCTACCGGCTCGCCCTTAATACCGAGGATACAAGAGCCCTCGCACTGTGTCTCCTGCGGACACACACGACCACAGATGCTCGGCAATGAGCTATCCTCGGCAATAATTGCCGAAGCAGCCGAGAGGTCACCCTCGGCAACCTTCTGGATAAATGCAGGAATATTAATATTTACAGGACACGCCGCAACGCATCGTGGATTCTTACAATTCAAACAGCGAGTAGCCTCCAACTGAGCCTCCTCGGCGTTATAACCATAGCACACCTCTTCGAAATTGGTGGCACGTACTGCGGGCTCCTGCTCACGTACGCTAACACGGGGAATTTTATTTGCCATAGCCCTTAAAAACAGTTACATTTATGATTATGTTTCTCTGTTGCAACACCCTCCTGATTGCGATACATAGCCTGACGACGCATAGCCTCATCAAAATCAACCTTATGACCATCGAACTCAGGGCCGTCAACACAAGTGAAGTAAGTCTTTCCATCAACACTTACACGGCACGCACCACACATACCCGTACCATCAACCATCAAGGCGTTGAGCGACACGGTTGTGGGGAGCGAATACTCCTTGGTGGTGAGCGTCACGAACTTCATCATAATCATCGGACCAATAGCCACGCACTCGTCGTAGCTCTTGCCCTCATTATCAATCAAATCCTTAATCTTGGCTGTCACCATACCCTTGAAGCCACACGAGCCATCGTCAGTTGCAATATAGAGGTTATCGGCAACCTTCTCCATCTCCTCGGTATAAATCAACATCGAGGCGGTCTTAGCTCCTATGATAACATCCGCCTTGCATCCGTGCTCGCAGAGCCACTTAACCTGCGGATATACGGGAGCTGTTCCCACACCACCTGCAACAAAGAGGTAGCGGCGGCTCTTAAGCTCCTCCTCCGAGAGGTGGATAAACTCCGAAGGATTACCCAACGGACCAGCAAAATCGGCTATCGAATCACCTTCGCTAAGTGCACACAGCTTACGAGTTGAAACGCCAATAGTCTGAATAACAATGGTTACCGTTCCATCCTCCTTATCATAATCGGCGATTGTGAGGGGTACACGCTCGCCCTGCTCGTCAACACGAACAATAACAAATTGCCCCGGCAACGCACTCTGCGCCACACGGGGAGCCTCGATGCGCAGCAAATAGATATTATCTGCCAACGCTCGTTTCTCTACGATTCTAAACATAAGCATTTTGAGTTCCAAGAACTCACTTGGTATTTCCTAACTAACTACATTTGACTAATCTACAACGATAGCCGTCACACGTATCGTCTGCATAGGGCGAGAAGGGTCGTTGGTAATAATCTTCAAGCGATCCACCCAAACGCCGTGATTGCAATTCGACGTATCGAGCGTAAGTTTTATAGCTACTCGCTCACCAGCTTTCACTTTATCACCTGCTTTTAAGGAGCAATTCAGAGCCTTCGTATTCCACTCTACCGCCCTGATTATCAACTCACTTTCACCCTCATTAACAAGATATACGGACTCATCTGTTGTCGTCTTACCCTGTTTTACATCGCCAAATTTAATAATTTTTTTTGATAATTCACAACTCGGCTGTGATATATCCTCCGTTTCCCTATCAAATTTATCGACAGCAATGGCATTCATTGTTATGATTACAGAGGCCTCTTTACCATTTACATCTACGCCAAACACATCTTCCAACGTACCATAGCGACTGCTCTGAGCATCAACCTCATACGAGATAACAATCTCGCCTCGCTCGCCCGCCTTCATAACCTTTGGCGTAACAATTTTTGCCACACCGCTGAGTTGCTTGGGTAAAAGTTTGAAATCGACATCCCGCCCCGACGTATTAATCCACCCGATACGCTCCGAGACACGCTCACCACGCCCCACGTACGCAAACGAATGAAATGTTGTTGTCAGGCGCACTCCACTGCCTAAGTCAAAAGGATAAATCTCCTCGGTTGTCTTCTCACGAGGAATAACATTTCCCTCCAAAAGTAGCGTAACCGCCGTAGTCGATGCTGAGGTCAGCACCGAAACACCTTTGGAGAATTTTCCAGGACGATCCGTCGGATCAAAAGCAACTTTTATCTCGCCACGCTGCTTGGGCATAATTGGTTTTCGAGAATATGATGGCGTTGTACATCCACAACTACTCATCACATCGAGAATAACAATCGGCTTCGAGGATCTGTTCTCGAAGGTAAAAACATACTCCACGCTACCTTT
>JAFNUH010000369.1 GCA_017384185.1 Alistipes sp. | reverse complement strand
TATATGTTCGCCACGTATGCGGTCTATGGGTGGCGATACGGGACCCGCAACACGTGAGGCAAAGAGCGTGCGCAGGGTGTCGGCAAGGGCTGATGCGGCTCGCCAAAGCAGATCTCTATTTTGCTCACGCATAGTGAGTTGTATAATGCGAGAGTAGGGTGGATATGAGAATGCGTGTCTGTCGGCAAGCTCGCTGCGAGCCATCGCATCGTAGTCCGCCTGCGCCACCCATCCTATGACGGGATTGTCGGGCTCGGAGGTCTGTATTATCACCACACCCTCGCTCTCTCGGCGACCGGCACGACCTGCCACCTGCGTCATAAGCTGAAAGGCACGCTCCGAGGAGCGGAAGTCGGGCGAGTTGAGCATATTGTCGGCATTGAGAACACCCACCACGCTCACACCGGCGAAGTCGAAACCCTTGGTTATCATCTGCGTGCCGACAAGGATGTCGGTCTCGCCACTCTCAAATGCCGAGATTATACGATTGTAGGCGCTCTCCGATGTGGATGTATCTCTATCCAGGCGTGCCACACGTGCCGAGGGGAACAGTTCGGTGATAGCCTCCTCTACTCGCTCCGTGCCGAAGCCCATAGGCTTAATATCTGCCATACTGCATTGCGGACAGTGGGTCGGAATGGGGGCAGTGTGACCACAGTAGTGGCACTCCATCTTATCGTTCGAACGGTGCAGCGTCAGCGTCACGTTGCAGTGCGGACAACGGAGTGTCCAGCCGCAGCTGCACTGCACGAAGGGCGAAAAGCCTCGCCTGTTCTGGAAAAGCATAACCTGCTCGCCACGCTCCAGAGCCTCGCCGATGGCATTGATGAGTGGCTGGTTGAAGTGCGTGCGACGCTCGCCACGCTTTACCGAGCGCATTGTGTCTGAGACGATTATGCGGGGCGGGGTAGCTGTTCCATAGCGCTCGCTGAGCTTCGAATAACCATACTTTCCCCACTGCGCATTGGCGTAGCTCTCCAAGGCTGGCGTAGCACTGCCCAACAGAGTATTTCCACCATACAACGACGCCAAAAGCACCGCCATATCACGTCCCTGATAGCGGGGTGCGGTGTCGCTCTGCTTGTAGCTTGAGTCGTGCTCCTCATCGACGATGACCATCTGAAGATGTCGCAATGGGAGGAACAACGCCGAGCGAGCTCCGACAACCAGCTCTCCTCCCTGACTGCGCATCAGGCGCAGGTAGCTCTCCGTGCGACGCAGGTTTGTGAGTTTCGAGTGGTATGCCGTAACACGGCTGCCGAAGATGCGCTCCATACGCTCTATGAGCTGCGCCGTGAGTGCAATCTCGGGGACGAGCAACAACACATCGCCACCACGTGCCAGCACCTCGGCGATTAGCGTCATATAAATCTCGGTCTTGCCCGAGCCCGTTATTCCGTGCAGAAGATGCACCGAGCGACCCTCACGCTGCGAGGCGTGAATCTGCTCTACAACCTGCCGCTGAGCGGGGGTAAGCGTGGGTGTTACAAATTGGATGTTTTCTGCACGCTCGATGGTGCGTTCTCGTTGATTGACAGTGATATATCCCGCCTTGCGAAGTGCCGTAATCTGTGCCGAATCACACTCCATCAATCGTCGGGGAATCTCTCCCTCGGCATTAAGGCGTGAGGCGTCGAACGAAAGTATCTGCTCCAGCACCTGCACTCGGCGTGGCGCACGGCGGCGTATGCGCTCCATCTCGGTGCGGAGCCTCTCCTCGTTCTGCCACTCCTCTGCAAGGGCGATGTATGCCTCGGTGCGGGGGCGGAACTCATCCTCGGAAAACTCCTCAGCCGATGCTCCCTGCGGCTTGATAAGCGAGGGCAGGGCTATGCGCATAACCTCGCCTAAAGTACACATATAATACTCCGCCATCCACTCCCACAACTGCATCTGCTTCGCATCGAGTAGTGGGCAGTCGTAGAGTCGGCGTCCGATAGGTTTTATGCGCTTGACATCGGGGCGATTGTCGTGCAGTCGCCATACAATGCCTGTGTATATGTTGCGGGGTCCAAACTGAACGGCTACGGCATCGCCCACACCAATCTTATCCTCGGCATCCTCAGGCACCGAGAAACAGTAGGCGGGTTGCGCTAAGGGCAGGACAATGTCGGCGTAGCGGCT
>JAFNUH010000368.1 GCA_017384185.1 Alistipes sp. | reverse complement strand
TACCACAATTATGTGGTTGTCTTCGTAGAGTATATCTTTTGGGTGTATCATAATCTATAATTTAAAAGTAAATGGCAACAACACTTCGGCGCTCTCAACAACGCTTGCCGTGCCTCCTCCCGCCATAATGATGCGTATAGGGCTCTGCTGACGACGCTCCGCATCCAGCATCACCTGTCGGCAGGCTCCACAGGGGTAGCACTCACGCTCCGAGGGGTCTGAGGCGATAGCCATAAGCTCGATTACATCCTCGGCGTGGTTTGTGGCGTAGCTATATAGCAATGAGCGCTCGGCACACAATCCCGAGGGGAAGACCTCGCTCTCGCAGTTTGCCGCCGTGAGAATCTTTCCGCTACGTAGTCGTATAGCAGCTCCAACCTTAAATCCAGAGTAGGGGGCATAAGCCTTTGATGTAGCCCCGAATGCCGCCTGCACTACCTCCTGCTCGGCGGGCGAAAGCTCCTCGATTGAGCAGTGCTCGTAGCTGATATTTATCTTGTTAGTCATAGCGAAAGATTCTTACTGCAAATATACTACAACACTCTGGTAGAACAAAATTTTTTACTCTTTCGACTCTTTTTTTGTCGCAGCGATTGAGGAATCGAGAAAAATAATTATCTTGCGCCACACAATGTTTTCCAATATTTACGTTAATATTAGAGAACAGAGACAAAATTGATAAATTTATGAAGAGATTAAAATTTTTACTCGTTGCGCTTGTGGCGCTCTTTTGTGTTGGCAACTTTTCGGCTTGTAACACCGACGATGGTTATACGATAGGCGATATCTATCCGATGGCTTTGGTTACCGTTAAGCCCTATGCCGACCTCTCAAGTTGCTACTTCCAGCTCGACAATACAACCACGCTCTACCCCGTAAATGTCAAGGGTCTGCCCTATGGCACTACGCCCGTGCGTGCATTGATAGAGTATTTGGCAGTTGACGACGACCCGAAGGATTGCGACCGTGCCGTGCGTGTTGCTAAGATGACAGAGATTCTTACAAAGCAGCCCGTGGCGTTAGGCTCAATTACTCAGGAGGATTTGGGTAACGACCCATTGGAGATTGTTAAGGATTGGGTTACGCTCGTTGAGGATGGCTTCTTGACCTTGCGATTCAGCACCGTTTCCAGTGGTATGGGTGTAACGCACTTCCTCAATCTTGTCAAGGGCGCAAACCCCGATAACCCCTACGAGGTGCATCTCCACCACAACGCCTATGGCGATGTTGCGGGCGATATGGTCGATGGATTGGTTGCCTTCGATTTGAGCAGCCTTCCCCAGAGCAGCAACCCCAATCAGATGATTAAGGTTGTGTGGAACTCATTCTCAGGCAAGAAGAGTGCGGAGTTTCCGCTCTATGGCGACTCTTCGACAAGCGGTACGCCTATGCCGGTGGCTGAGTCATCGCTCGGAATAGAGTAAAAATTGTCTAACAAGGCTCTTTTGGCGTCTGGCTCGAACTCGAAATGCTCACATACGTCGAGTATGCTCCGCTTTCTCATCTTCGACCAGCCTCAAAATAGCTCTCGTTATACAATTTTAGATACAAGAGAAGAGGGTGCTAACTTGTGTTAGTCACCCTCTTTTTTATTCGATATAATCTATAAACAATCGCCCATCCAGATGGTCCAGCTCGTGCTGGAAGATTACGGCAGTAAAGCCCTCGATAATCTCCTCACGCTCGGCGAACTGCTCATCGTGGTAGCGCAGACGAATCTTCTGCCAGCGCTCCACATCGCCACGAATCTCGGGAACAGATAGACAACCCTCGCCACCGCTCTGCTTCTCGCCTATGCGCTCCACAATCTCGGGGTTGAGGAAGAACTCGAATGGCTCGCCCTCCTTGTCGAATCGCTGCACGGCAACCATACGGCGCAGAACACCCACCTGCGGTGCGGCTATACCTACGCCCTCATTTTCGGGGTCCTGCACGGTGGCAAGCATACGACGGCGCAGCGTGGCATAATCCTCGCCTTGTAGCATTCGCTCGCTCACGGGGAGGCACACCTCACGAAGCTGTAACGAATCCTCGGGCTCAGCTATGCTCAGCACGTACATTATCTCCCTGTCGCCAGCGTGAATCACCTCTCGCTCCTGTGCCGTGAAGTCGGTCTTACAACTTACGATGGTCATAGCCAAAAATATGGTGAATAATAGTCGTTTCATCTTACAATTTATCTATGATTTTCTCGGGCAACTCGGGCATCGCTCCATTCTGCGTGCAGACGTATGCCGAGACCTCTACCGCCAGGGCGTGCGCCTTCTTCACCTCCTTGCCACAGAGCAGGGCGGCGATAAATGCACCCGTGAACGAGTCGCCAGCACCAACCGTGTCGGCAACCTTAACCTTCGGCGTGGGGAGGAACGACTCGGTGCCATCCATACAGTAGATGTAACTGCCCTCGGTGCCGCAGGTCAGAATCAGCATATCAATCTCATATCGCTCCATCAGACGCAGTGCCATCATTCGTTGCGTAGGCATCTCAATGCCTATCAAGCGGCACACCTCGACAATCTCCTCGTCGTTGATTTT
>JAFNUH010000367.1 GCA_017384185.1 Alistipes sp. | reverse complement strand
TTCAATCCCCGTTCATCATCACACCGTAGCGACGACTACTGCGAGGGTACAGCTTGGCAGTATCTGTGGCTCGTTCCGCACGATGTGCAGGGCTTGACCGACTGCTTCGGCAGCAAGGAGGCTACACTGGCTAAACTCGACTCACTCTTCACGGCAAGTTCTGAGATTATTGGCGATGTTGCATCATCAGATATTACAGGTCTTATCGGTCAGTATGCACACGGTAATGAGCCTGGTCACCACACCATCTACCTCTACACTATGCTGGGTCAGCCCGGCAAGGCTGCCGAGCGTATCCGTGAGGTGCTCACAACACTCTACTTCGATGCTGAGGCTGGTCTTTCGGGTAACGAGGACGTAGGACAGATGTCTGCTTGGTATATCCTCTCATCACTCGGATTCTACGAGGTTGAGCCTGCGGGTGGCCGCTACTGGTTCGGTACGCCGCTCTTCGACAAGGTCGAGGTAGATGTTCCTGCGGGAGTGTTTACAGTTGTTGCCGACAATAACTCTGCGGAGAACAAGTATATCCAGCGAGTATGGCTTAATGGTAAGCCCTACGACAAGGCGTGGATTGCACACAGCGATATTATGGCAGGCGGCGAGCTTCACTTTGAGATGGGTAGCGAGCCTAAATGCTGGTACGAGGTAAAATAATCCGTAGCGAAGCGATTTATCAATGATAAAAGTCTTATCTTTGCGACGATATTAGCACAACAGAAACAAACGATAAAAAATATAACAATGGAAGCTATTGTAAAGACAAATTTCAATTTCAAGGGTCAGCAGAGCCACTACGTAGGTAAGGTACGTGATGTATATAGCATCGATGGCGATTATCTCGTTATGGTTGTTTCTGACCGTATCTCAGCATTTGACGTGGTATTGCCTAAGGGTATCCCCTTCAAGGGTCAGGTTTTGAACCAGATTGCTGCTAAGTTCTTGGATGCAACAAACGACATCCTCCCCAACTGGAAGATTGCCGTACCCGATCCTATGGTAACCGTAGGTCACAAGTGCGAGCCTTTCAAGGTTGAGATGGTTATTCGTGGTTACCTCTCAGGTCACGCTTGGCGTGAGTATAAGGCAGGCAAGCGCACAATCTGTGGCGTAGAGATGCCCGAGGGAATGGTTGAGAACCAGCGCTTCCCCGAGCCTATCATCACTCCTACAACAAAGGCAGACGAGGGTCACGATGAGGATATCTCAAAGGAGGATATCATCGCACAGGGTCTTGTAAGCCGTGAGGATTACGAGAAGTTGGAGGCATATACACGTGCTATCTTCCAGCGTGGTACTGAGATTGCAGCTAAGATGGGCTTGATCCTGGTTGATACTAAGTACGAGTTCGGTAAGAAGGATGGCGTTATCTACCTTATGGACGAGATTCACACTCCCGACTCATCACGTTACTTCTACGCTGATGGTTACGAGGAGCGTTTGGCTGCAGGCGAGAAGCAGAAGCAGTTGTCTAAGGAGTTTGTTCGTGAGTGGTTGATGGCTAACGGCTTCCAGGGTCAGGAGGGTCAGCAGGTTCCCGAGATGACCGAGGAGATTGTAAACAGCATCACCGAGCGCTACATCGAGCTTTACGAGAACATCGTAGGCGAGAAGTTCGTTAAGGCAGAGGCCGAGAACGTCGAGGCTCGCATCGAGAAGAACGTAAGCGACTTCCTTGCAACGTTGTAATTTAATTCACCACGTATAACAAAGGCTACCAGTCAAATGATTGGTAGCCTTTTTATATACAAGTCCGTTTTAGAACTGCTCCTGCACCTCTGA
>JAFNUH010000366.1 GCA_017384185.1 Alistipes sp. | reverse complement strand
GAACTAAGGCTATCAATACCGTTCTGATGGATAACCCTGCCGATGAGCGTGGCATACAGACCGACCAGAATCTGCCTATACGCCTCGCCGAGCAGGCTGCCGAGCGTTATGGCATCACCGTAATCCCTGGCACCGAGATTTCACGTACTCCCGAGACTATCGGTCATTACAACGCCCTCTTTATCACCGATGCAAATAAGATTTACACTGCCGACTGCTACGAGTCGTTCCGTCTGGCAAAGGCGCAGGGAGCTCTCATCGTGCATAACCACCCGGGATGGCGTCGCACAAGTATGGAGATTGGTCCCTTCGAGCAGAAGGCTTACGACGAGGGGTTGATTGACGGCATTGAGACCTTCAACACCGCCGACCTCTATCCGCTGGCTATCGAGCGTGCCAAGAAGTATGGTTTCTTTATGGTAGGTGCATCCGATATTCACGGCTCTATTGCTCGTGACTATCTTCTGGCATATCCCATTCGTAATATGACAATGATTTTCGCAAAGGATAAGTCGTTGCCCACACTCCGTGAGGCTATGGATAACAACCTCACCATCGCCTACGCCTGGGGACATATGACAGGCGAAAAGAGCCTGCTCACAGATTTGTTCAAGGCATCTACGCAGTGCCGTGTGGAGCGCACCGACGCAAATGGCACTCGTACGGTAGCCCTGACAAACACCACATCGCTGGATTACGCTCTGCGCATCGAGGGTGCTACACCCTTCAACTTTAAATCATTCACTACAATCTATATCTCAGTACCTGCGGGCGAGAAGCTCGTTGTGGCGGTGGATAATATGTGGTGCGGCGCAGAGGAGCACCCCGTGGTGGAGTTGGAATTTTAGCCGCCAAGCCTATTATTGGTGAAAAATTCGTATATTTGCGTATAGATGAAAACTAAAACCAAAAACTATAAAACAATGAAAAGACTTCTTACTTTGGCAGTGGCTTTGGCTGCTACGCTCTCAGCCTCTGCACAGCTCTACTACACCGATTCGGCAAATAAGGATATGTTGCGCTTCAACGAGCGTGAGGGACGCCAGCGTATGGAGATGGTTTTGCCTCAGGTGCGTGGCTTCAACATCTACAAGGCAGACCTGCACAACCACACAATCTTCTCGGACGGTAGCACAACGCCCGAGTTCCGTATTCAGGAGGCTTGGCACGATGGTTTGGATGTGATTGCCGTTACCGAGCACGTGGAGTATCGTCCCTACGAGGGCAAGATGATGAACTTCCTGACAGGCTACGTGCCTAAGGGTGTTAAGCCCTCGAACAGCAATGTTATCCGCAGCGAGGCTACCGATGCAGGTATCCTTTCAGATTTGAACTACCCCGTGAAGCTGTATCAGGCAGCGGCTAAGGCTTACGGCATCACCGTTATCCCCGGCGCAGAGATTACACGTGAGCCGACAACTATCGGTCACTACAACGCCCTCTTCACAAAGGATAACAACACCATCTACGCTAAGGACCCTATGCAGTCAATCCGCAACGCTAAGGCTCAGGGTGCAATCATTATGCAGAACCACCCCGGATGGCGCCGCACAACACTCGATATGATGGAGTTTGAGGATAAGGTGTATGGTGCAAACCTTATCGACGGTATCGAGATTATGAACAGCGACGAGTTCTACCCCCGTGCTATCACACGTGCGTTGGAGAATAAGTTCTTTATGTCGTCAAATACCGATATTCACGGCTCAACATCGGAGGATTATGTTATCGCAGGTAACGGTCACCGTAATATGACCTTCATCTTCGCTCAGGAGAATACTCTGGAGGCGTTGCGTGAGGCTATGGAGGCACGCCGCACATTGGCATACTCTCACGGCACATTGGCTGGCGAGGAGAGCCTCTTGGTTGATTTGTTCAAGGCATCTATCGCTACGAAGGTTATCCAGACCTCTTCAAACGGCACAAAGACCATCCAGCTCACAAATAACTCGTCTATCGAGTATCTGGTTCGCATTGGCAACGCCAACCCCTTCTACATCAAGCCCTTCACATCGGTTCGCACAAGCGTATCGAAGAGCGGCAAGCTCGCTCTG
>JAFNUH010000365.1 GCA_017384185.1 Alistipes sp. | reverse complement strand
GCACAATGCTTATTATGGATGAGGTGCAGTCGGGCTTTGGTCGTAGTGGTAAGTTCTTTGCTCACCAGTGGTCGGATGTTAAGGCAGATATCGTTTCGATGGCAAAGGGTATTGCAAACGGTTTCCCCGTGGGTGCTATCATCGTATCGCCTAAGATTCCCGCAAAGTCGGGTATGCTCGGTACAACCTTTGGCGGTAGCCACTTGGCTTGTGCTGCGGCTATTGCCGTTGCCGATGTGGTTAAGGCAGAGAATCTGGTCGAGAATGCACGTGTTATGGGTGAGAAGATTGTCGAGGCTATTAAGGATTCGGGTATTATTACCGATATTCGTGGTCGAGGCTTGATGATTGGTATTGACCTTAAGGTGCCACAGGCAGACTTCCGTAAGGTGTTGCGTGAGAAGTATCATATTATGACTGGTCTAACGGGAAAATATACTCTGCGTCTGTTGCCGCCACTTGTTATTGGTGATAAGGAGGTTGAGCGTTTCGTGGAGGCGTTCCGTGCTACGGCCTCTGAGTTTGGAATGTAGTTAAAATCATATAAATGAAGATAAAAGTAATTAAGATTGGCGGTAAGCTAATCGAAAATTCTACAATACTCGCTTCGCTGTGTGACCACCTTGCGTCGCTCGGCGAGGCGTTTGTCTTGGTACACGGTGGTGGTGTTATGGGCTCACACTTGGCTGAGAAGTTGGGTGTTGAGGTTAAGATGCACGAGGGTCGTCGTATAACCGATGAGGCTACGCTGGATATTGCCGTTATGGCATATGCAGGTTTGGCTAATAAGCGTGTTGTGGCGGCGTTGCAGGCTCGTGGCGTCAATGCGTGCGGTCTGTCGGGTTGCGATATGGCTGTTGTGAAGTCGCACCGCCGTCCCGTCAAGGATATTGATTGGGGTTTTGTTGGCGATGTAGATGAGGTTAATGCCGATGTCTTGGCTCTTCTGCTCGACAATGGTGCTATTCCCGTGGTGTCGCCTATTACATTCTCTCCAAATGGAGATTTGCTCAACACCAATGCTGATAGTGTAGCTTCGGCTGTAGCTATGGGTTTGGCTCGCAAGTATGAGGTAGAGTTAGTCTTTACGCTCGATAAGGCGGGTGTGCTTTTGGATGTGAATGACGATAGCTCGTTGATTCCCTCGATTACCCCTGCACTTTATGAGGAGTTGCGCTCAGCGGAGCGTATCCACTCGGGTATGATTCCTAAGATTGACAACGCATATAAGACAATCGAGGCGGGTGTTGCCTCTGTACGTATCACTTCGCCCGACAACCTAACGGGCGGAACAGTTGTTACAAAGTAGTATGACCGTAGAGCAAGCCATAGAGTTACTTGAGCGTCTGATTGCTACCCCCTCGGTGAGTCGTGATGAGTCGGCTGCGGCTGATATTATCGAGGCTCAGTTCGAGAGTCTGGGATTTGCTCCCGTGCGTAAGGGTAATAACGTTTGGGCAGAGGCGTGGGCGCACGACAACGATAAACCTACGATTCTTCTTGATGCCCATATAGACACCGTAAAACCTAATGTGGCGTGGGTGCGTGACCCCTTTGCTCCAACGGTGGATGATGGACGATTGTATGGCTTGGGTAGCAACGATACGGGTGGTAGTCTGGTGGCTATGATGGCTGTGTTTTCGCAGATAGCCGCAACCGAGCAACCCTATAATCTTATTATGCTCGCTTCGGCTGAGGAGGAGGTGACGGGTGTGAATGGTGTGCGTGCTGTTCTGCCCGAGTTGGGTAAGATTGATTTGGCTATCGTCGGGGAGCCTACCTCGATGCAGCCTGCCGTTGCCGAGAAGGGTTTGATGGTGCTGGATTGTGTAGCCAAAGGTGTTGCAGGTCACGCAGCACGAGAGGAGGGTGTGAATGCGATATATAAGGCACTTTGTGATATTGAGTGGTTCCGCACACACCGCTTTGAGCGAGTGTCGCCGATGTTGGGTGCTGTGAAGATGACCGTTACGGGCATTGAGGCGGGTACGCAGCATAATGTAATACCCTCGGAGTGTAAGTTTATGGTCGATGTGAGGGTCAATGAGTGCTATAAAAATGAGGAACTTTTGGCGGAGATTCGAGCCGCTGTTGAGTGTGATGTAACACCTCGTTCGACGCACCTCAACTCTTCGGCTATTGCTCTTGACCATCCTGCCGTTGAACGTCTGGTTGCTATGGGTAGAATACCTTTCGGCTCGCCCACAATGTCAAATCAGGCTGTAATGCCATTTACAACGCTTAAGTTGGGTCCGGGAGATAGCGCTCGCTCGCATACGGCAGATGAGTATATCCTTCTTTCGGAGATTGCCGAGGCGGTGGAGGTGTACTATAGTGTATTGAATAAATTGGAGATATAATATGAAACTTTGGGATAAAGGATACTCGACCGATGCTTTTGTCGAGGAGTTTACCGTAGGTCGTTACTTGCAAGAATTCTCTTAAGACCATCTTCTACTTTAGCCATGTGGTCGTCATGGTCAAACTCTTCTGTTTCTTGAATTGCTTCAAGACTTGGCATTTCTTTTTCTTC
>JAFNUH010000364.1 GCA_017384185.1 Alistipes sp. | reverse complement strand
TTACTCTCGATAACACCCTGCACCGTTGGTCTGTCGGGCTGACGCTGCCAACCGAAGTAGGCTGCACCATCATACTGAAGTTCAACAAAGTATCGCACGTCGTCGTAGCTTTATAGTTTTCGTAATTGCAAAGATAGGAATAATCTCCGAATTTGAAAAGTTTTTAGCGATTTTGGATCAGAAGGTTGTAGATACAACGCTCAGCAAAAATCCCGACGATGGGCTATACTTGTAGTACGGCTCATTGTCGGGACTTTTTGTTAGCAACAGATGTCTGCCTTATAATTCAAATTACATATGGATGGCGCAACCAAGCGCATCCTCCGCCGCCTCCATAACAGCCTCGTGCATAGATGGGTGTGCGTGGATGGTGCGTGCAATACGGTGAGCATTCACCCCCAAGACCTTAGCAAGTGTTGGCTCACCAATCATCTCGGTAACGTTATGACCCACAAAGTGTGCACCCAAAAGCTTCTCCTCAGCATCGAAGATGAGTTTCACGAAGCCATCACGCTCGCCCGCAGCGGTAGCCTTACCAGATGCGGTATATGGGAACTTACCAACCTTATACTCAATACCCTGTGCCTTAACCTGCTGCTCGGTAAGACCAACAGATGCCACCTCTGGCGAAGTGAAGATGCACGATGGGATTGTAGAGTAGTCGATAGGCTCTGGATTAAGACCGCAGATGTGCTCAACGCAGTGGATAGCCTCAGCAGATGCCACGTGTGCGAGGGCTGGCGTAGCTACGATATCGCCGATGGCATAGACGCCGTCAACCGATGTCTTAAAGTGCTCGTCAACCTTAATCTTATCACGCTCCACCTCAATGCCGAGAGCCTCCAAACCAAGGTTCTCGATGTTAGACTTGATACCAACTGCCGAGAGAACGATATCTGCCTCCAATGTCTGCTCGCCCTTCTTACCCTCAATATCGATGAGGCACTTGCCATCCTCACGAACGCTAACCTGCTTAACAGTTGTCGAGGTCATAACCGTAGCCTTGAGCTTACGGAAGGCACGCTCCATAGCCTTAGCCGTATCCTCATCCTCGAGAGGCATAATCTGTGGCATATACTCGACGATGGTAACCTTCACGCCAAGCGTAGCGTAGATATAGGCAAACTCCGAACCGATAGCACCTGAGCCCACAACAACCATAGTCTCAGGGAGTTCAGGGAGAACCAAAGCCTCCTTTGATGAAATGATATGCTTTCCATCGATAGGCATAAATGGCATAACACGTGGACGAGCACCCGTAGCCAATATTACGCTACCAGCCTCATACTCAACACCATCAACATCAACAATGTTAGCAGCCTTCAAGCTACCAAATCCTGCCAAAAGGTCGATATTATTCTTCTTCAAGAGGAACTGAACACCCTTATTCATAGTTGTGGCAACCATACGCTCACGCTCCACCATCTTTGTCCAATCTGGCTTAACCTCACCCTCGATGCTAACACCGTAGGTTGCAGCAGCCTTACAGTCGGCAAAGACCTGTGCCGAGCGCACAAGAGCCTTCGTAGGAATACAGCCCCAGTTAAGGCACACGCCACCAGCATCAGCAGGACCGTCAAATCCGCATCGGAAAGAACTGTTGCCACATCCATAAAAGCGCGGGAGTAGTCATAGCCCGTGGCAGACAGACCGGCGGATACCACAGAGTTTGTGATGTTCAGGTCGCCTGCTGCTTTGATGTGGATGGTGGTAGGAGACTGCAGCGCCTTCAGGGCGGAAACCGTTTCGGTGGGAGCTTCGGTCTCTTCCACCTGGGTGGACTCGGG
>JAFNUH010000363.1 GCA_017384185.1 Alistipes sp. | reverse complement strand
GCCGAGGATGTTGAACTTACGTTGCGCAAGGTTTATGATTTCGCAACTACGGCTCCACTCGAGGATATTGAGTTCATAATGGAGTCGAAGCGTCTGAATAAGGCGGCGGCAGAGAGCGCTTTCGGTAGCGATTATGGACACTCGTTGGGTAAGACCCTGCGTGGTGAGCGTGAGTTGAAGGTTATGGGCGATAGTGTATTTACACGCATTTTGTCATATACAGCCTCGGCGTGCGATGCACGTATGGGCGGCGCTATGGTTCCCGTTATGAGTAACTCGGGTAGTGGTAATCAGGGTATTACGGCGACGCTTCCCGTTGTTGTCTATGGCGAGGAGTGTGGCGCAACGCACGAGCAGATGGTGCGAGCATTGACTCTGAGTCACTTGACCGTTATCTATATCAGGCAGAGTTTGGGTCGTCTGTCGGCGTTGTGTGGCTGTGTTGTGGCGGCATCGGGCTCAAGTTGTGGTATTACATACCTTATGGGTGGTGGCTATGATGAAGTTGCTATGGCGGTTAAGAATATGATTGCCAACCTTACGGGTATGATTTGCGACGGAGCGAAGCCGAGTTGTGCATTGAAGTTGGCAAGTGGAGTATCTACGGCGGTTCTGTCTGCAATGATGGCTATGGAACATCGCTGCGTATCGAAGTTGGAGGGTATTATCGACGAGGATGTTGATAGCTCTATACGCAATCTTACCACTATCGGACGTGAGGGTATGAACGAAACAGATAGCCTTATTCTTAACATTATGACCAATAAGTGTTAGGTGATTCCTAATATACAAAAAGGCTGTCAACTCTAAAGTTGACAGCCTTTTTTATGCGATTTTGCACTATTACTTAATCTCGATTGAGTTAAGCATATCTACTCGACCCTCCTTAATCTGCTTAACGATAAGCTCTCCGAAGAGGGTGTTCTGCCAAGCAAACCACTTACGAGTGAAGTTCATCGGGTCATCAACGTGGAATGACTCGTGCATAAAGCCTGTACCTGCGTCGGTGCGCATCAAAAGCTCGATACACTCCTTAATCTCAGCCTCGTTCTCGCTTGTGAATGCCTTCATCATAATACTCATAGGCCAAGCCATATCGTAGCCGATGTGAGGACCACCAATACCCTCGCCAGCCTTGCCACGGAAGAAGTAGGGGTTGCTCTCGCTCCATACGAAACGGCGAGTGTTAGCATAAATCTTCTCGTCGATAACCTCGGGGTTCAAGTACTTCATAGCCAAGAGGCTGGGAACGTTTGCATCGTCCATACAGTAGTAGTTGCCAAAGCCGTCAACCTCGAATGCGTAGATCTCACCAAACTCGGGGTGGTTGTAGATTGCGTGCTTCTTAAGAGCCTCAGCTACCTCATTTGCAAGGTCTGTACACTCCTTAGCCAATGCCTCGTTCTTATTTACCTTAGTCAAGATTTCTGCAGCCTTGTTCAAAGCAGATACTGCGAAGAAGTTTGAGGGAATGAGGAACTGCAGAACAGTAGCATCGTCAGAGGGACGGAAGCTCGAAACAATCAAACCAACGGGATTTACAGGTGCGCCCAAACCATCGTTAGAGAGTGTGTCGAACTGACGGTCTGTTCTACGACGGAATGAGTAGGGACCTACACCCTCCTTACGCTGCTGCTCCTTGAAGGTCTTAAGCACGTTCTCGATAGCTGCCAACCACTCCTCGCCGAAAACAGAAGCATCGCCCGTAACCAACCAGTAGTAGTAAGCCAAACGGATAGGGTAGCACAATGAGTCAATCTCATACTTGCGCTCGTGCAACTCGGGCTTCATTTTGGTAAAGTCTGATATCCACTCACTGCCAGTAGGACCATCGTTGAATGCGTTTGCGTAGGGGTCGATGTTGATTGACTTGAACTGGCGGTTGATAACACCTGCCAACATAGCCTTCAACTCGGCATCCTCGTTTGCAAACTGAACATAGGGCCAAACCTGCGCACCAGAGTCACGCAACCACATAGCGTGAATATCGCCTGTATATACGAAGGTGTCATCCATACCATCCTTATCCTTGCGATAGTGAACGGTTGTGTCCAACGTGTTGGGGAAGCAGTTAGAGAACATCCACGCCAAACGGGGATTGGTCAACATCTGCTGTACCTTGGCAATCTCAGCCTCGATAGCCTTCGATGTGAAAAGGCGGTCTGCCTCGGCGGGACGCTGGCATACATACTTGCCATCCTGCATAGGTGCGGGAGCGGGTGCTACATTTGAGTAGTCTGCCATCATTACGGTGTGCTCAGTGCAGCTGTCGCACTGCTTGTCACACTTGTTGCCCTGCTCAGAGCAAGCCACTACTGCCAATGAAGCAAAAATCAGAGTGAATAAATGTGTAAGTTTCATACTATTTGGATTATAAATATTTTATGGGGTAAAGATACTACATTTTAAGAAATGCTCCACGTTGTAAGGTGAAATAATTTGGCGATTAGGCATATAATATGACGCCGAATCACTATCTTTGCATATAATTATGACCTGCGGGTCGCAAAATGTGTGATATGAATCTTACAGAGTATTCACGCCGAGAGGCACACGAGGTGCGCATAGGCGATGTAAAAATAGGCTCAAATTATCCTATAGCGGTACAGTCAATGACCAATACACCTACGGCTGATACCGAGCTGAGTGTTGCGCAAACAAAACGTATTGCCGATGCTGGAGCAGGTATCGTTCGTCTTACGGCGCAGGGTCGTAAGGAGGGTGAAAATCTGGAGAATATCGTAGCCGAGTTGCGTCGTGATGGCTATTCGACGGCAATCGTTGCCGACATACACTTCGTCCCTGAGGTGGCATCTATTGCAGCTCGTTATGTCGATAAGGTACGCATCAATCCTGGTAACTACCGCACATCGAATGGCGAGCTGGAGGCGCTCATCGCTCAGTGTCGTGAGCGAGGTGTGGCTCTGCGTATTGGTGTGAATCACGGCTCTTTGGCAAAGCGTATCTTCGACGAGTGGGGCGACACCCCCGAGGGTATGGTTGTCTCGGCGATGGAGTTTTTGCGTGTATGCCGCAGAGAGAACTTCGACCAGGTTGTAGTCTCGATGAAGTCGAGCAACACACGTGTTATGGTGCAGGCTTACCGTCTGTTGGTGGAGGCTATGGAGCGTGAGCAGATGACATATCCCATCCACCTCGGTGTAACTGAGGCGGGCAATGGCATCGAGGGACGAGTGAAGAGTGCCGTGGGTATCGGTGCTTTGCTCTCGGATGGTATTGGCGATACGATTCGTGTGTCGCTCACTGAGGCTCCGGAGAATGAGGTGCCCGTAGCGCAGATGTTGGTAGATTATTACCAATCACGTGAGGGTAGCTTCACGGTGCTTCACCCCGAAAATTATCACCCTACGGAGTATGTGCGCCGAAGCAATATTATGACACCCATTACACACTTCGAGATTGATGATACGTTCCGTATCGTAGAGTCTGTAAG
>JAFNUH010000045.1 GCA_017384185.1 Alistipes sp. | reverse complement strand
GTCTCGTTCATAAAACGCTCCAGCTCACGTGCTACGCCAGCCGTCGAGAGTGTCACTCGTGTCGGCGACCACGCCATACCCCACGGAGCGGTAATAATCTCCAGCGCCGCCATAACATTGTCCATATTATCCAGCGGCTCGCCCATACCCATAAATACGAGATTCGTTAGGTGCTCGCTCTCAGGGATTGAGAGTATCTGGTTTATAATCTCCGTTGTCGAGAGTGAGTGTTGCAGACCCTGACGTCCTGTAGCGCAGAAACGGCAACCCATACGGCATCCCGCCTGCGACGATACGCATAGTGTTGCACGCTCTCCGTCGGGGATATATGCCGACTCGATGTACTCGCCCTGCGAGGTGCGGAAGAGATACTTCTTTGTGCCATCTATCGACTCACTCTCCTTGAGCGGAGCCGTGAGCCCCAACTCGTAACGCTCCTCCAGCGCAGCACGTGCCGCCTTCGAGAGGTCGGTCATCTGCTCGATAGACTCCACACGTCTAACATATAGCCAACGAGCAATCTGCTTTGCCGCAAAGCGAGGCAAAGCAAGCTCCGAGCAGAGGCTCTGAAGTTGTGTTAAAGTGAGCCCATAAAGGCTCTGTTTTGGGGTCTGTGACATAGCGAAATATTTACTACGGGAACAAAAGTAAAAATTTTTTGCAGATTTTTCTTCACTATACGTTATTTTTTGGATTTTTATGATTATATTTGCCAAAAGAACTGCGCATACACCCGTTTCTGGAGCGGTTTTTCGAGAGAAAGACGGTTTTTGAAAGGGGCAAACGTGGCGAGGTTTTAACTGAGGAGAGGGAGTGGAGCCGAGGTTAATACTTTGTTACATAATTTGTTAGTGCGTGTTCAACCAACTTAATTCGAACGAACAAATTAAATTGAAAAAATAAACACAGTATGGAAATTAAAAAATCACCTAAGGCAGACCTTCAAAATAAGAAGGGTTTGTTCCTTGAAATCGGCTTGATTATTGCTTTGCTGATTACTATTGGTGCGTTCCTCTACGCTCCCAAGGAGTATCGTATCGAGCAGGTCGATTTGAACTATGGTCCTATCGAGGAGGAGATCACAGAGATTACTCGTAACGAGCAGAAGCCACCTGAGGCTCCTAAGAAGGTTGAGATTAAGGTTCTTAACGATATCCTCGACATCGTGACTAACGATACAAAGATTACCACTGAGATCTCATTCGATGAGTTCGAGGAGGGTATGGAGATCGAGACCACTGTTGTAGAGGTTGAGGAGGAGGAGATCGAGGAGGATCAGCCCTTCATCAAGGTAGAGAAGATGCCTACTTTCAAGGGTGGTGACCTTAACGCTTTCCGTAACTGGGTACAGGGTAAGCTTCGTTATCCTCAGATTGCTCAGGAGAATGGTATCTCTGGTCGTGTAATTATGTCATTCGTTATCGAGCGTGACGGTACACTCACTAACATCGAGATTCTTCAGAGCCCTGACCGTTCTTTGGCAGAGGAGGCAACTCGTGTAGTAAAGAGTTCTCCTAAGTGGGAGCCGGGTATGCAGCGCAACCAGCCTGTACGTGTAAAGTACACATTGCCCGTTGTATTCCAGATTCAGAACTAATATTTAGTATTTAATATAAGGTATCCCGCAACTCTATTGTTTCGGGATGCTTTTTTTTATCTGTTTGGATGGGAAAAACCAAAGAAATCATAACTCCGCAGAGCGAGGAGCAGCAGGATTTGCGTGAGCGTGCCGTCGTGGTTGCCGTTATTCGTGATGGTCAGCCCGTGGAGCAGGCTGAGGAGTTCCTGGGCGAGTTGGAGTTCTTGGCTGAGACAGCCGATATTGTCACCGTGCGCCGTTTTACTCAGCGCCTGCCACAGCCTTCGTCACGTATCTACGTAGGTCCGGGTAAGCTGGAGGAGATTGCTAAGTATTGCGAGGAGAATGAGATTGATGTTGTAATCTTCGACGATGAGCTCTCGCCTTCGCAGACCCGCAACATCGAGAAGGAGATGCCTTGCCGTATATTGGACCGCACACGTTTGATTCTCGATATATTTATGTCACGTGCCCGCACGGCATACGCTAAGACGCAGGTGCAGTTGGCGCAGTATGAGTATATGTTGCCCCGCTTGGCAGGTATGTGGACGCACTTGGAGCGTCAGCGAGGTGGTACGGGAACACGTGGTGGTGCCGGTGAGCGTGAGATTGAGACCGACCGCCGTATCGTTCGTAACCGCATATCGAAACTCAAGGAGGAGCTTACAAAGATTGACCGCCAGATGGCCGTTCAACGCTCAAATCGTGGTTCGATGGTGCGTGTAGCATTGGTGGGATATACCAACGTAGGTAAATCAACGTTGATGAATCTTGTATCGAAGAGCGAGGTGTTTGCTGAGAATAAGCTCTTTGCAACGTTGGATACCACGGTGCGTAAGGTGGTCTTTGATAACCTTCCGTTCCTTTTGTCGGATACAGTTGGATTCATCCGTAAGTTGCCTACGCAGCTTATCGAGTCGTTTAAATCGACGCTTGACGAGGTGCGTGAGGCAGATTTGCTGATTCACGTGGTGGATATCTCGCACCCCAACTTCGAGGAGCAGATTGCCGTTGTGAAGCAGACCTTGCAGGATATTGGTGCGGGTGATAAGCCTGTGTATCTGGTCTTTAATAAGATTGATGCCTACACCTACGAGAAGAAGGATGAGGACGATTTGACCCCCGCAACACGCAAGAATATGTCGCTCGAGGATATGAAGAAGAGCTGGATTGCAAAGGCAAACACACCTTGTATCTTCATCTCGGCTGTCGAGCGAATGAATATCGAAAAGTTGCGTTCAGACCTTTATGGTATGGTTCGTGAGATACACGCAGGACGTTACCCGTTCAATAACTTCTTGTATTAATAAATCTAAGTAGCTATGATTCACATTCTTAATAAGGAGAATACGATTCTCAATAAGTTTTTGGCTCAGATACGTGACCGTGTGGTGCAGCGTGATTCGATGCGTTTTCGTCGTAATATTGAGCGCATTGGCGAGGTTATGGCATACGAAATATCTCGTGCGCTTGACTACAAGACGCAGATCGTTGAGACTCCGCTGGGCGAGGCTGCCGTGGAGATGATTAGCGACAAGGTTGTTATTGCGACAATTCTGCGTGCGGGATTGCCTTTGCATCAGGGTTTTCTTAACTACTATGACGATGCTGAGAGTGCCTTCGTGTCGGCTTACCGTAAGAGCTCGAAGGATGGCTCGTTCAAGGTAAAAGTGGAGTATATCTCAAACTGCAAACTTGAGGGTAAGACCTTGATTCTTGTTGACCCTATGTTGGCTACGGGAACATCGCTCGTGTTGGCGTATGAGGCTTTGATAGCTAAGGGTGGCGAGCCCGAGCATACCCATATTGCATCGGTTATCGCCAGCGAGCAGGGTATAGATTATGCCACACGTCATCTGCCCGCACGTTCTACGACGTTGTGGGTCGGAGCTGTCGATGCCGAGCTTACGTCACGTTCGTATATCGTGCCGGGTATTGGCGATGCGGGCGATTTGGCATTTGGAGAGAAACTGTAGAGTATCATATTGTAAAAAAAGGCGTATAAGCTGATTCAGCCTATACGCCTTTTTTAATACTTATCAATGTGAGTTATTGAGGGAAAAGTATGTGCGATATACTTTTATCTCTCTTTTATACTTACCGTTCGTGTTTCGGGGTCGAAGCTAACTACTCCCGTTGTGAAGAGGCGTTCGATATGACCGCTACGAATCATCTCCTCGGTGGGGAGAATATGCATCTGTGGCGGGGCGATAAGGGCTATCGAGTCGCACAATTCGAGAGCAATATCCAACTCGTGCGTCGAGAAGAGTATGGACTTATTCTCTCTGTGCGCCAAGCCTCTAAGCAGCGTGCAAAGCTCATATCTGTTTGGCATATCGAGAAATGCCGTAGGCTCATCCAGCAGAATGATTGGCGTCTGCTGAGCCAGCGCACGGGCAATCATAATGCGCTGACACTCGCCATCGGACATCCTATCCATCGTCTTGTCGGCATAGTCGCTCATTCCCACGGCTGCGAGTGACTGCTCGACAATCTCGTTATCCTGCTCCTGCATACGTCCAATCCAATTAGTGTAAGGCGCACGTCCGAGTGCCACCACATCACGGCAACGTAGGTTTGCGATACGCACCTTGTCGGTGGTAACCAGCGCCACCTTTGAAGCCATCTCCGAGGGCGATATGCGGCTCAGCTCTTTGCCGTCGATAAATATCTCGCCTGAGGCTATATCTCCCAACTGCGCTATGGCACGTAGCAGCGTACTCTTTCCCGT
>JAFNUH010000362.1 GCA_017384185.1 Alistipes sp. | reverse complement strand
TTGTTCTCCTGAGCTGTGGCTGAAACAACTACGCCTAAAGCGATAGCAGCCAAAAGAATAAGTTTCTTCATAGTTTATCAGTTTTAGTATTGATAGTTACTTCTTTTTCTTCGATGTAGCGACAATCTGCTGGCACTCCTCGAAGGTCATCTCCTCGGGCTTGCGACCTGCCGGCAGACGGTAGTTCTTACCCTTATAGGCGATATAAGCGCCATAACGACCATTGCGGATTACCATATCCTTATCCTCCGTAAAGCTCTTCAGCGGCATAGCCGTGGCTGCTGCCTGCGCCTTCTGCTGCTGGATAAGCTCCACGGCACGCTCATACTGGATAGTATAGGGGTCATCGCTCTTGGTAAGTGATGCGAACGAGTTACCGTAACGCACATAGGGACCAAACTTACCGATGCCGACCATAAGGTCAGTACCCTCGTAGCGACCCAGGTTGCGAGGCAGAGCGAAGAGCTCCAAGGCCTCCTCCAGAGTGATAGACTCTATGAGCTGACCCTTCTTCAAAGATGCGAAGCGGCTCTTCTCACCCTCCGCAGTCTCAATCTCCACCATAGGACCATAGCGACCGATACGAGCCTTGACGTTACGACCCGTCTCGGGGTCAACACCGAGAACACGCACCTGCGAGTTCTTGTCGGTCTGCGTCTCGATAGCCTTGTCGACAAGGTTGTGGAACGGAGAGTAGAAGCGGGTAATCATCTCGCCCCACGTCATCTCGCCATTTGCAATATGGTCAAACTCCTTCTCCACGCTGGCGGTGAAGTTGTAATCCATAATCTGTGCAAACTGCTGCTCAAGGTAGTCATTTACGACCATACCGATGTCGGTGGGAGCGAGGCGTGCCTTCTCCTTACCGAAGCTCTCCGAGAGTGTCTTCTCCGACAACTTACCCGAAGCCGAGAGTGTGAGTGCTGTATATGAACGCTTCTGCGCATCCTTATTCTGCTTTACAACGTAACCACGATTGATGATGGTTGTAATTGTAGGTGCGTATGTTGAAGGACGACCGATACCCAGCTCCTCAAGACGCTTTACGAGCGATGCCTCGTTGTAGCGTGACGGCGCAACGGTAAAACGCTCGGTAGCTACAATCTGCTGCTGCTCGACCTTCTCGCCAACGCTCATCTTAGGAAGGATAGCCTCGGTATTCTCGCTCTGCTGCTCCTCGTCGGTTGACTCCGAGTACAAGCGCAAGAAACCATCGAAGCGAACAACCTCACCCGTAGCTACAAACTGCCACTCGGTGCCATCCATATCGATAGCGACTGTTGTGCGATCCATCTCGGCGGCAACCATCTGCGAAGCAACGGTGCGCTTCCAGATAAGCTCATAGAGACGCTTCTCGGCAGTTGTACCCTCAATCTGCTGACGGTCGATATATGAGGGGCGGATAGCCTCGTGAGCCTCCTGAGCACCCTTAGTCTTTGTCTTATAGTTGTGTGCGGCAGAATACTTATCGCCAAAGAGCTTCTCAATCTCGGTCTTACACTGCGAGATAGCCTGCGACGAAAGATTCACAGAGTCGGTACGCATATAGGTGATAAGACCCTGCTCGTAGAGGTGCTGTGCAACGCTCATTGTCTGCGCAACAGACATACCCAACTTACGACCCGCCTCCTGCTGGAGTGTAGAGGTAGTGAAGGGTGCTGCGGGATAACGCTTCGTGGGCTTCTCCTCAGCCTTCGACACGGTGAACGAGCCACCTACGCAGCTACGCAAAAACTCCTCGGCAGCCTCCTTATTCTCGAAACGGTGCGACAACTCAGCCTTGAAGAGCGTCTTGCTCGCATCCCCTGCGGGATAGAAGTGAGCCACAACACGGAAGTAGGGCGTAGAACGGAAGGCGATAATCTCTCGCTCACGCTCGACGATAAGACGCACGGCAATACTCTGCACACGACCTGCCGAGAGTGCGGGACGAATCTTCTTCCACAACACGGGCGAGAGCTCGAAACCTACGATACGGTCCAACACACGGCGTGCCTGCTGGGCGTTGACAAGATTCATATCGATGGTGCGGGGCGACTCAATAGCATTGAGGATGGCGTTCTTGGTAATCTCGTGGAAGACGATACGCTTAGTCTTATCCACGGGCAGGTTGAGCACCTCGGCAAGGTGCCACGCAAT
>JAFNUH010000361.1 GCA_017384185.1 Alistipes sp. | reverse complement strand
TTTGGTGCTGCGGTGACGGGCTCTACCTGCTACAACCTTATGCAGATGAGCGAGGAGGATCGTGAGAAGGTTTTGCAGGAGTGCTTCTCGCCCGACCATATGGCGATGAGTTTTATCCGTATCTCTATCGGTGCTTCTGATTTCTCGCTCGACGAATATACCTGCTGCGATAAGGAGGGTATCGAGTTCTTCGAGTTGCACGAGTATGACCGCCGTGACCTGCTACCTATACTGAAACGCATCCTGGAGATTAACCCCTCGATTCGTATCGTCGGCTCGCCGTGGTCGTGCCCCAAGTGGATGAAGCTCCACCCAGAGACGGGAGAACCCTACGATAGCTGGACATCGGGCATACTCAATCCAAAGTATTATGCCGACTACGCCGAGTATTTCGTGCGCTGGATAGGCGAGATGGAGGCTGAGGGCATCCCTATCTATGCCGTCACGGTGCAGAACGAGCCGCTGAATCACGGTAACTCTATGTCGCTCTATATGGGCTGGGAGCAGCAGCGTGACTTTATCCGTGACCACCTCGGTCCCGAGTTCGAGAAGAATGATATTAAGGCGAAGATTTGGCTCTTCGACCATAACTATAACTACGATGACAAGGCTGACCAACAGGATTATCCGTTGCATATCCTCGCCGACAAGGAGGCTGCCAAGTATATTGCAGGCTCGGCGTGGCATAACTATGGCGGTCATCCCTCGACCCTGGATGGCATCCACGCTGCCTACCCCGATAAGGAGATTTTCTTCACCGAGGCGTCGATTGGCTCGTGGAACTATAATTTCGATGGTTGCCTGCTGTGGGATTTCAGCAATATCTTTATCGGCACACTCAGTCGCTATGGTCGTGGTGTGACGTTGTGGAATCTTATCCTTGACGATAAGGGCGCACCCAACCGCCCGAAGGGTTGCCGCACCTGCTATGGCGCTATCGAGATTTCATCTCAGACGTACGATTACGAGTCGCTCGATTACAAGAGCCACTACTATAATATTGCCCACTGCTCGAAGGTCGTTCGCCCCGATGCGTGGTGCGTCGATGTGGAGTCGTCGCTGCCCGAGGGTGTTGAGATGGTGGCATTTGTCAATACGGACTCGTCGCTTGCTGTCATCGCCGCCAACCATAATGAGGAGGCAAAGGAGGTTGTTGTAAAGGGCGCAAAACGCGAGTTCACCCTCACGCTTCCTGCCCGCTCGATTGCCTCGGCACGATGGGCGGAGTAAGAGAGTTTATGGCATAAAAAAGCCTGTCTAACAATCGTTAGGCAGGCTTTTAATTTTCCGTTTTGTTATTTTACTTCTGCTTGGCCCAAGTCTTTGAGAGAACAATTACCGCGATGCACAATGGTAAAATGGTGTAGGCGATAATAACTCCGCTACCTGTGTAAAATGTCAGCACGGGGACAATGGCGCAAAGAAGAAATGCTGCGCTTGAGAGTAGACGCAATCGAGGTAGATTGAATTTTGCACGCTCCTCCTCGCTTGCTTTTTTGTAACCTCCGATAAGCCAGTCACAACGACCGGTCAGTACCAACAAACTGCATAGCGACAGCACCGCCGCCGCCACGACAACAATCAATAAATTTGTATCCATAGTTGAAAGAATTAAAGTTTATCAAAGTTAGGGATTTTTTTGCGTAAAAACAAATCACCGCCCACTTATATCAAGATTTGTGCAAAAAATCTCCTTTTTTCGATTGTAGCTATAGGACTCGACCGCCGAGCGTATGTTTGCCAAAGCCAATGATTTGAAAAAAAAGAGGACATTTGTCAGCGCGTCCCGAAGCCTCCCTTTAATAAGGGAGGTTTGGAGGGTTTATCAATATTGTTGCCCAACGGGCACAAAAAAAAGAGAGGAAAAATGTTCCTCTCTTTTTTCTGTGCCCAGGATAGGACTCGAACCTACATGCCGTGAAGCACTCGCACCTGAAACGAGCGTGTCTACCATTTCACCACCTGGGCATCGTTTCGTGGCACAAAGGTAGTACTTTTTTTTATTTCGCAATACTTTTAGCCAAAAATATTTTCCTCGCCCTTATTGCAGTGTCCGTTACGGTGTCTCTTTACAAGGAGCAAGCGGTGAGGAATTTAATCCTGGAAGAATTTCCAGTGGAAAGCGCACAGATATACCACCGCCACCGAAATATAGGCGTCGGCAAGGTTGAAGATAGCACCGAAGAAGTAGTTGTTGTAATCCACCAGGAACGACAACCAGTCGGGTACGTTGTTCCATTGGAATAGCGGGAAGTAGAACATATCAACCACCTTACCCATCAGGAATGTGCTATATCCCTCGCCCAGAGTAGCCACCGTAAGGGGCGTCGAGGCGGTGAAAATCATACCGTAGAACATCGAGTCGATAAGGTTGCCAATAGCGCCCGCCAAAATCAGCACCAAGCCTACAATCACACCTCGGGGAGCCTTGCGCTCTGCACGGCTCAGGTAATAGACATAGTAGCCCAGCAGACCAATCATCGCCACACGGAAGAGGCTCAGCAGCAGCTTGCCCCAATCGAATGCGCCGCCTGTGTTGAGCTGCATACCAAATGCCGCACCGTTGTTCTCAACGAAGTGGAGGTGGAACCAAGGCAGAATCTGGATAGACTCGTCGAGAGCCATATTTGTCTTAATCCATATCTTCAGAATCTGGTCGAGCAGCACCAGCACACCCACCAGAATAATGCTATTCTTTAATTTCATTCTTCTCTATTTTTTGCAAATATAGCAAAAAAGGATAAAACAGCTACCTTATACCATAAAATAAAGGGTCACCAACCAGGTTAGCGACCCTTTTTCGTTACTCCTTATCCCACAGCACTCCGTCATATATCATAATTCGTGCATCCTTGCGGGGGTTGAGCCAGCGCATCTGCACCTTGTGATGCCCCGCCTCGAGTGCGAGGTTATGATAGACTTCCAATTTGCGCAGGGCATATTTTACAGGCATCTTAACCACCTCGGCCGCCTTGTCGTCAACGGTAATCTCCACCTCGGCAACATAATCCTGGTCATCGCAGAAGGCTCTGCCGTTGATAGCCACGCCTACGCCCTCGCCCTCAAATATGGGGCAGTCGGTGATGTTCTTGCCGATTGTGACTCTCTCACGAGGTTTGAGGTTGGGGAAACACTGCTCCAGACGTACCGCCACGGGCTGTTGCGTCTTGATAACAATCTTATCGTCGCTTAGCTTGCCGCCCTCACGCTCGATGAGTTGCAGGGCGTGTGAGTAGCTCATACGATATGTGTCGTTGAGCGAAGATTTGGTGTAGGCGAACTTCTCATCCTCCGCCTTGCGAAGCGGTGCGAGCCACTCCTCGGGGATGTTGTCATAGCCGATGGCTGTACCCAAGATACCGGCAGCCGATGCGGGGTTGCAATCCGAATCCTGACCGCAACGCATAGAGATGTCCATCGTGCGACCAAAATCGCCCTCGCCGTAGAGCAGACCGATGATGACGTATGCGCTATTGATTACAGCGTCAATGTTTAGCGGTGTAAGTACACCCTCGGGGCAACCAGTGTCGTAGTTCCATCTCTCCTCTATTATCTGCCAACTCTTTTTCCAATCATCGGGGTATGTGCGCCAGCACTCAATGACGTCACTCATACAGCGGTGGAACTTCGTCTCCGCAGGAATTGTCTTCAGTGCCTCAGTCACGATATACTCCACGTCGCTCGAGGTGAAGGCTATCGAATACATAGCACCCATATATACGCCGCCGTACCAGCCGTCGCCATAATTCATAATGTGTCCCACCTTATCCGAAATCTCTGATGCAGCGTTGGGCATAGCGGGAGCCATCAAGCCTGCGTAGTCCGCCTCAATCTGGTAGTCGATGTCGTCTGCGTGGGGGTTGTATCGCCAGTCGCCCGACAGCGGTGGCATAATTCCGTTGAGGATATTATATCGTGCAGCCTGATTTGCGTGCCACAATGTGTAACCTGCATTGGCGAACGCCATAGCCAATGAGTCCACGGGGGCATCCACACCCAAACGCTCGAACACCTCGACAAATGTGAGGTCCATATAAATATCATCGTATAGACCTGGACTATTCTTCATCGTGTTGAGTACATAGTCGGCATCACCCCAGGGTACCTGCACATCGTCAGGTATCATCTTACTCTGGTAACGAAACTCGGTCGGACCGCCATAAGTTACGCCAATAGTCTGAGCTGCCCAGCCGCCTTTGATTTTGTTCATCAGCTCGTCGGGTGTAAATTCTATTGTCGAAGGTGTGCCTGTGCTGCACGAGCCTACAAATAGTAGCGTCGCTATCATCAGCGCCGAAGAGAAAATTTTGCTTAGGTGTTTCATATATGATAAGATTTATTTTTTCGCCACACGAATTATAAAGATAGTGCTTTTTGCGCAATTTTCAAAATTCAGGGGGCGGCTTTTGTTGTGCTTGGGTGTGATGATTGTTACGTTTTTGCCTAAAAATAGAGGTTTTTTAGCCCCTATATATAATATTATATAGGTATAAATGGCTATTTTGCTATAAATTGCAAAAAAGTTGAAAAAAATACTTGGAAAAGTTTGCACGTTTGAAAATTATGCCTACCTTTGCATCCGCAATCAGGAAATAAGTTCTTACAAAACGAAGCAATAAGTTGAGAGTCGAATGATTCAAAACCGCTTCAAAAAGAAACTTGAAAAAAAAGTTTGCAAAAAGTTCTTGAAAAATTTGGTGGTTAAAAAAAAAGGTCTTACCTTTGCACCACTTTCCGCTTCGAAATGATGAAGTGGTTTTTCAAATGGTTCTTTGATTTACTGGTTATATAATTGAGAGAAAATGTAGTATTTATCTGTCAATTCCTTTTAAGGAAGAGAAGTAGTCAGGACTCTAACGATACATTATAATTT
>JAFNUH010000005.1 GCA_017384185.1 Alistipes sp. | reverse complement strand
TAATCTCTTTTTGGATTCGGTCCAGGAAGAGTGATGCGTGTGCTCCGTCCATCTGCGTATGGTGGAATTGGAATGATACAGTAAGTGTCGTTTTAAGTAGGCTGCGTCGATATTTGCCCCAAATAAGGAATGGATTATTGAATATTCCGCTATACATACCCACCGCACCATCAATCTCATATTGAGCCAATGCTGATGTGCCTATAACCATACTCTCTTGCGATAGGTCGTGGTCGATGCAACTCTCGGCCACTTGTCGTGTGAGTTGCATATAATTGTGATTAAATTGTTCCATATCCTCACAGAAGGGTATATCGCACGAGCTGACCTCGCCGGCACTATTAGCAACGATTGTATTTACTGCTATAGAGTCGTATTGCATCAGTTTGTCTGCTACGGGTAATAGGTAGAACTCTTTCACTCCACATGCGGCCTTACCAATGCAATAACACATCAGCATATTGAATTTAAGACCTCTTCGGCGGCTGATTCTTACCAGACGTGAGACGTTCAGCGTTTTGAAGAACGTTACCATAGGCATCGGGGCCTTCATCCACATCTCAAAAGCGTATGCACGTGATGTCTCTTTGGGATTTATTTCTTTCATATGAATAGTGTTTAATATTATATATATTGTCACGATGAGAGCAAAGATGCTTAAGTGACAATGAAAAATTAGTCAATAGTACTTGTTGGTATTGTTGTTATGTAGCTATTCGACCAACCCGCTCTAGGCCTAATTCGTTACAATTCCACCCATAAATTTAGTGGGTGTGCACCCATAATTGGGCGGTATTTTGGCTTATAGCCTAAAAAGAAAAGACTTAATTAACTGTTATCCAATTAATTAAGTCTCGGTCGCTGCGGAGAGAGAGGGATTCGAACCCCCGGAGCCTCGCAGCTCAACGGTTTTCAAGACCGCCGCAATCGACCACTCTGCCATCTCTCCAGCGACAAAAGTACGGCGATTTTTTTAATCTGCAAAATTTTTTTACACTTTTTTTCGCACTTTTTTGAAACAAAATTTGAGCAATCTTCGTAATAATCTATAGACCAACAATTTAGAGCACGAAAAAATTTTCAATATTTTTTAGAAATTTTTTGAGTTTTTTTAGTTAAATCCCCGTTTTGGCGTTTTCTTGCAATTTTTCAAGCGATATCTACAACTCAATTTTCAGCCCATCATAGCCAAAAAATACGCCATTGGGCAACTTTTGTTGTGCCAAGCTATGCAAACCCACCTCGTGCGACATATGGGTAAGATAGGCTCGTTCGGGCTTGATCTGCTCAATGAGCTCAAGAGCATCTGCAACAGAGAAGTGCGAGTCGTGCGGAGCAAATCTCAGGGCATTTACCACCAACACCCTGACACCTTTAAGCTTGGCAAGCTCGCTACTATCTATCTCCTTAAAGTCGGTCATATAGGCGATATGGCCAAATCTATAGCCCGTAACCTCAAAGTGGGCGTGACGACCTTTTATAGGTATAATCTCTACCCCGTCAACCGTAAACGACTCATTGGCACTAATAGTATGCAGTGCAATCTCGGGCGTACCACGATAGCGCACCGTAAAAAAGGCATAGTCATAATCCTTACGCACACAGTCGAGCGTCTCTGCCGTGGCATAAATATTGACAGTATGTATCTGCGGATAGTCCACAAAATTGAGTGCGCGCACATCGTCAATACCGCCGATATGGTCTTTATGTTTATGGGTAAGCAGTATTGCCGATATATGGCTCACCCCCTCACGAAGCATCTGCGTGCGGAAGTCGGGACCTGCGTCGATAATAAACCTACTCTGCCCCACCTCGACCATAGCCGAAGTGCGCAGACGCTGGTCTCGAGGATCGGCTGAACGACACACCTCGCACCGACATCCGATGACGGGAACTCCCTGCGAGGTACCTGTTCCGAGTAGTGTTAAAGTGATATTTTGTGCCATAAATGTACAAGTTTATGCTGCAAAGTTACTTTTTTTGCTCCTAAATGCGATTACAAAGATACATTTTTTTGGATAATTCGTATTAAAGTACTATTTTTGCGAAACATTAAATACAAAAACAATTTTTTATTTATGGCTTACAAAATTTCAGATTCTTGCGTTGCTTGTGGTACTTGCATCGACGAGTGTCCTGTTGAAGCAATTTCAGCAGGTGACATCTATGTAATTGACCCTGACAAGTGCATCGAGTGCGGTGCTTGTGCAGGCGTTTGTCCTTCAGAGGCTATCTCATTGGAGTAACCTACCTGCTTTAAGGATAATGGGCGGTCATTTTGGCCGCCTTTTTTATATATTAAGGTATCTGGCAAAATTTTTGCAATTTTTTTGCATATTTTTCTTGGTTTTATGATTTAAAATTTATACTTTTGCTCATCAAAGTTGATTTCCACAAGTATTTGAAAATCATTTTGAATTAATATAATTAAAAAACAATTTTATTTACTCTATTTTTTAACTAATTAACTAAACAACTATGAAAAGATTTTTTCGTTTTGTGATGGCTGCTGCTGTGCTGTTTGGTGCAGTTGCGTGTACACAGAATCAGGTTGATGAGGTTGTAGCAGATCAGGAGGTGACCACTAAGCTCACCATCGGTCTCGAGGACCTCGGCACCCGTCTCGCAGGTGATTCTGGTATGATTGACAAGGTGGCTTGGGGTGTTTACAACCACAAGGAGGATGGTACAGGCGAATTCCTCATTGCTCACAGCTCTGCAAATCCAAATGTTGGCGCAGCTGACTTTGAGAATGGCTCTGCTGAGATCGAGATCACTCTGTTCACCGGCAAGAAGTACGACCTTGTATTCTGGGGTTACTGCAGTGCAAACACTGCTTACACAATTGACTGGGAGAACCGTGCTCTTAATGTAAACTATGCAGGTCAGAAGGCTAATGTTGAGGCTAACGATGCATTCTTCCACATCGAGAATGATTTCCGCGCAGGCCAGAACCAGACCTTTACTCTCCGTCGTCCTTTCGCTCAGCTCAACGTTGGTCAGACTTATGAGGACTACGAGATTATGCAGCTTACAAATAACAGCATCGTAGCAAGCTCTGCTGTATCTAAGGCTTACAACAAGATGATCATTGTTGACGGTTCTGTTAGCAACCTTGTTGATGTAGAGCTTCTTCAGAACGCTGTTGTTGCTGATGATCTGACTGTTAGCGGCATTGACTACAAGCACCTTGCTATGAACTACCTACTGGTAAATCAGAAGGAGGTTATCAACACTGTAACTTTCCAGTTCATTGAGAACGGTGAGGCTGCTGAGGGTAACGGTACCGTATTTACTCGCCAGTACTACAACATTCCACTCCAGCGCAACTTCCGCACTAACATCCTTGGTAGCATCATCTCTGATGAGTACACATT
>JAFNUH010000360.1 GCA_017384185.1 Alistipes sp. | reverse complement strand
TGGAGAGTTTACCTGATTAGATGCGATACGTACAACCTCAGCACTCTTTGCACGGTTGGTGTGCATAAGGATGGGGTAGATGTTCGTTGCTGTACCAACGGTTGTAGGATCTTTGTGCATGCGCATACCGAAGGTACGTGTCTGCGTACCTCTACTTCCTGTGGGTACCTCGTAGAACTCTGCAAAGCAGGCTGTTGCCGTGCGGTCGTGCGAGTCGTGGTCCAGATACTCCGAATAGAGCAGGAACTCATCAAAACCGTCAGCGTCATCATCGCCTCCCGTAGCATCTATTACATTTGCATTATCATTGCCGTTGTAGATGTTTGCCGACATCGGAGTGTTGTCATTCATAAATCGAATATCAAACTCAATGGGAGCACCCTTCTTCTGCGGAACGAGGATGTAGCTTACATAGTGCTCGCTGCTGCTGCCAAATGCGTTGTATTGACGTAGGTTGGCAATTGTGATAGCTCGCTTATGGTTATCGTTAGAGAATACGAACGGCTTTGCCATATCCACAAAGTAGGGTGACTCTACGGTTACATACTGCTGGTGTCCTGCGTGCTGAGTTACGGTAGTCTGGTCCAAGATATTCTCGAAATATACACGCTGGTCGCCCTTCTTTGTTGCGGTGTAAACATATTTGTAGCCAATAACCTCGTCATTTGACGAATCGTTGGGGTGCAACTTGACATCCTTGCCATAGCGAGGGTCGTTGTTGCGAATCACGGGGAGTGATACGCCCGACTCCGCACGTACGTCGAGGTGGTCAACCGAGATATAAACCTCCAGAGGTAACAACTCATCGGGACAGCTCTCGGGGATGGTGAACATAACAGTTACGTTCGAGCCATCGAAATCTGCGTTGCTTGTGTTGTTATCGCCACCATACATCTGCGTTGTAACCCACATAGGCTTGAACTCCTGACGACGGATAACAATAACCTTAATCTTGCGCTGCAAAAGACCCTTCTCGACAAGAATTGTGCCCTCCTGCTTTTGTGCGCCGGTAGCCAACTCCTTGAGCGACACCTTCAACAGACCATCGCCATTGTCCTGGAAGTCATTTACAATAGAACTCTGCGCAACGCTATTCTCGCCTACCCACGAAATCTTGGGAGCATTCTCTTTGCCGGTTGTTGAGCCATTAACTCGCTTAAGGTGGTAACCAATCTCAAGAGTGCCGTTCTTGCTGCCTGTAAGGTTGTAAACGCCCTCTGTCGTAGGCTTAACAAATGAGCCGTCAGCATCCTGAATCACAACGATTGAGGTCTCGTCAACGCCCAATACCCACTCGCCATTCTGTACCTCGTTAACCTCATCAACGATTGATATCCATACGTTGTTCGTTGCAGGGGCAGTGAGTGCCTCAGCAAAGCTGCTAACGCCATACGAGAGTGCGCCAGAGATTGTGATTTTGTAGTGGTGGTTACGACGAATATCAACGTAGTCGTTGTTTGCAACAACCATCACACGGTAGTACTTGCCATCGTTGCCCTTGATAATAACGCTTACGGGGTGTGCGCTGTTATTCTTTGTCTCGAATACGCAGGTGTCATCCGCAGCATCTACATCGCTGGGGGGAGTCAAGCGTAGGTCGTTAGCAGGCAGAGTAATAAAGTTGGTTGTATGCCAATCCGAGTCATTGCCCTCTACTGTGAAGTCGAAACCCTTCTCGGGGTGCCACGGTGCCACGGTACCGTATGCTGAGGTATTAACAACGGTGAAACCCTCGACAAAGTCGGCGTTGTAGCCTGAACCGCCAGCCACCTCTACCGTGAAGCGAGCCTGATTGCGGAGAAGCTTAACGGTTGTGTTGTTGTTCATTACGGTTGCCAACTGTGAGCCCGATGTTACGCTGCTCGGTGCTATGTAGCGACCCCAGTAGATCATCATACCTGATGAGCCCTGCAATTTGGTCATTACCTCCTGCTCGTGCAAGCCGATGAAGTCGGTCTCCTTGAAGCTCGCCATATTCTGGTTTGCTACAAAGTGTATGCGACGAGTGTTCTCGGGAATCATTGCTGTAGCGATGGTGCCGCTGAGTGAATAACCATCGGCATTTGCTGCGTCGGGTGTAATCTGCACGTTACCTGTGCCTGTACCTCCCGATGATGCGTAGCTGATAAACAGACCGAAATTGTCAAAGCAGAAGAGTGTCATTGAGTGAATACCCTTACCATCGGGGTCAACGGCACGTGTGCTCACGGTCTTCATATCGGGGACCTGCAAGGTTGTGCTGATTTTTACATATCCATCTGGCACATTGTCGATACCTGGCTCGACAATATCCTGCTGGCAAGCGGTGAGTGTCACCGCCGCCATAAGGATTAGTGCTATATTGTATAGTTTGTTCATATCTGTTTGCGTTGTTTACGTAAACTTAATTATTCGCTCTGCGCCGATGATGTGTTTGTAATCACAGGCGGAGTCTTGCTGTCAAATGCATCTCGCACGCAACGTATAGCGGTATATTGAGCATATCCTCCACTATCAGGGCGTACTGAACTGCCACCGAATCCTCCTCCGTGTTCATTTTTTGGATTGTAAAGAGGACCACTTGCGCTATAATAGTAGCAAGCATTGAGCAAATAGTCAATAGACTCGTTATTTGTTCCAGTGCCCTGAATCTTTGTGATAATTTCAAGCTCAGCCTTAGTTGGCAATCTCCAATCGTCAAGGTGAACAGTCTCAGAAGAACCATCAGACTTACGACGAACATATACCTCAACATAATTCTGACAATGTGTGCCGAAAATATCATTCATTTCACTAAGAACATGCGAATCACTACTGTTTGTGTATGTGATATTCTGCATCTGAATAACACCAAGTCGTGATGCAATCATAAATGATGGCGATACCAATTTCGCATTATCCTCTCCAGAGTCAGTAACTCCGTCAGTAATACGAGGAGTTCCCAACGTATATTCATCTGATGTAGCAGTTACACGTACGTGGTACATTCGAGCATTGCCATTACTTTCAAGGCTGTTGGTCTGCTTGCTATTGTTATAATAATATGATCTAATGTCGGACATACCTGTTGAACTCTGAGAGTTAACAACCTTAGATACCCAAAAGTTTCCATTATAATTTGTACTACCTCCCCAATATCCTCCTCCAGAAGAACGAGCACCGTGGTTATTTCTGTTATATGTTCCACGATTGTATGAGATTGATACAATGTTGTTCGTAGAACTATAATTCTCATACGTCGTAGGCTCTGTTTGACCAGATGCAATAAAGTCCGAACGATATGAGTACCATCCCTGCTGGTTGGTGATGTAAATCAGCGGGTACTGCATCACCGTAAAGGTCTTTGTAAGATTCTGCTGGTTTGTAACCTTAAATGTCAGATAGCGGATAGTGTTCTTGTGCGCATCTGCTCCGTTGTGCTGCAAAGGTGAGTTTACGGTAATATTACCATTCAAACCTGCCACAGCCTCTGCATTAATATTTCCACGCACACCCTTATCTGTGCTGTCGCCATTTGCAAGGTCGATGCGGTTGCCATACTTGTTGTAGTAGTATGCCTCCTCGAGTGTGATAGACTTAATCTCTGATGACGAGGCAAACATAAGTGTATAGTCATCTACGCTCTCGTTGTGCATCTCGAAGTGGTAGGTGTTAAGTGTCAAATATGCTGCATCGCCCTGACCGCCTACGTTAATTACGGTCTCGTCCCAGGGATACGCCTGGTACTTAACATCCTCCAACTCAACACGTGTCTGAGGTGAGCTACCACCCAAGGCGTTGATTGTAGCGTTGATTGCGTAATAGTGGTTGCGCTCCAATGCGAAGTGGTCAACATCGCTGCTATCTACCGTGGGAACAACGTCAAGAGCAATCTCATAGTAGTTGCGCTCGTGGTTGTTGCCTGCGTTATCTACCATCGGGAGGTTTACAATCACCGAAGGCTCAATCTCCGAGAGTGATGACGAAGAGTTCTGCTTATAGTCCCATTTGTGGCAATATACGTAGGTTGTAAGCTGGATTGAATTAAACGCCGCACCCTCCGTTGCGGGATTACCCTTAAGATAATCGCCATAAGGAATCTCCGTTGTGGTGCGCAGGTAGTCGTTAGTCCACGTCTTGCCGTTCTCAGCCTCAGCCGTAAGCATAGCCTTATACTTCATATTGTCGATAAAGTATGAGCCTGCGGGGGTGTATGTATCTCCATCCTTGATACCAAAGCTTTTGTAGTTACCTCCATCCTTAATCTTGAAGTTGAATACAATCTTTGCCGCAGCACGGCGAAGAGTTACATTCATCGCAACGTTCTGTGAGAGGTCGCCATCGCTCGCAACAAGAGTAATAGCTGCGGGAGTTGCAGGCTCGCTGCTACCCATATATGCCACGCCATCCATAAGGAACGATGTGGGGGTATTCTTAAGGTTTGAGCCAGTCATCTGGATATTCTCCGTCGTCTCAATCTGAGAGTAGAGTGCGTCACGAGATGTGATGGTTGCCTTCACGTCGTTGATAGCCTTTAGTGTTTGGCTATTGGCAATAACATCAACGTAGAATGACTTGCCTTTCAAATCCTCGGTAAGAGCGAGAGCCAATGTGTGAGGCTCAGTAGCCGACGAGTGGTTGATACGCTCGTGGTGGAAGATGCTCTTGTCGGTTGCGTTGAAGAGGAATACATCAATCCACTCCAACTTAGACTCTGCCTCGTTGTCGGCAATGATCGCACGTGTTGTGAACGATGCGCCCGAAGCATCAATGGCGAGTGTAATCTTGCCACTGCTGGCTGGCTGCGTAACCCCCATATCGTTGTTACACGCCATCGTCAACAGCGCAAAGCAACACAATGTATAGAATAGTATCTTTTTCATCTTATTCAGTTTTATCAGTTATAGGGTTACGGGTTTGTACCTTTCTGTGTTACAATAATGTAGTGGGGGTCATTGCCACTGTTGGGCCACTTGCTTGTGCCCGATGTTCCGTTAATCAACATCGACTCCTGAACACCAGTACCCATCCAAGGTACATTGTAAACAATGCGCAGCTCGGTTACTTTGTCTGTTGGCTCAGCTGGATTATTTGGTGTTACACGTACGGCATACCAAGTTGTGCCACCTTCAAAAGAGACGCCTGATGAAGTGTAGAGGTTGCTACCCGTAATAGCGGGTGTAGTATCTACATTCGTAGCCTCAAATACCTCAATCGAGAAGTCAGTCTCGTTGCCCTGCTTAATAGAGAGGATAGGCTTCCACGTGATAGTGCCATCGGTCGGAGCTGTCATCTGGAACAACATCGTAAACGATGACTTGTTGCTACTATCCGTATATGTTACGTAGGGGTTGTTGAATACCTCCTCGTTACTTGAACCTCTATCAAATGCCATTACCGAGTAGGTGGGGTAGTTGAATTCGAGGTTTGTCTCGCCCTGCACGCCATCATCCTGAGTCCAGTCAGCAACGCTGCAGTTGAGTGTCACTACACCCTGAAGGTTAACCTTGAACGATGCCTCCACCTTTGCCTCGTGGTTGCGCACGATTGCGGGCAATGCCACATATCCGGTAGCGCTCTTTTGCGTGCCACCGCTTGTGCCGTACTGATAATCTATCTTCATATAGTACTGACCGTCGCCTGCCGATGTTGCATCAGCAATAATACCGCTTGCACCGTCGTGGTGATTCTCGTAGAGGAACTTTGAACCGATAGCTGTCGCTGATGATGTTACGTCAACTGCGGTGCTAATAAGCTGTGCCTCAGAGTATGGACCACGCTTGATATCGATGATGGTGCCAAAGGGCGAGGGGTATCTAAGCGCACTTACATTCTCTACATCCGAGAAGATAAAACCCTGCTGAGGTACGGTGTGGTTGGTGCAATTTGCGCCAATTGAAACACCTGTAATCTTTACCTGTGAGCCACTTGATGATGTGTTGTCCATCTTTGCTACCAGCGACGCCTTGCCCAATGCACGATATACAGTCATATCGAACTCGATAGGGGTGTCTGCATTTGCAGGAACCGTCACATCCTTCCAGTGCGATACGGGCATTGCCGTAACGCTTGCCGGGTCAGCATCAAGGTTAGCCTCGAAGATATAGGTTGACAAGTCATTGTATGAAACATCTGCCGGAAGAACTGTAACCTCACTCTGAGCATTATTTCTCATCGGAGTGTAGATCTTGCCGAACTGCGCCTTGTTAACCAAAGCGAAGAAGCGGTAGGTCTTTGCTTCTGCCGAATAGGGTAGCTCCATATAGAGGGTCTCTGTTTCGGTTGATGAGTATGTATTGGTGAAACTCTTTGTTCCCCAGCCTACGGGCTTGCCATTGTTGCCAATGGTGGCGTTTGCACCGCTCCCATTGAGCTCATATGCCCAAACGGTAACATCCTCAATCTTATCACCCTGCTCGATTATACCTGCGGCACGTGTGATAGTCATCTCCACCTTAGTGTATTCGGGTGTAGCCTTTGGTGTGTCATCCTTGGTGCACGAAACCAATGTGCTCGCACACACGACGGCGGCAAAGAGAAATATGTTATATAGTTTTTTCATCGTCGTCGTTTTTATTAGTTATCACCGAATCCTGGTGTTACATCCTTAATCATCCACTCGGGGATTGTAACAGTTACTTCTGTACATATGTCGCCAAGGTATCCCAATTCCACAACGATGGGGATTAATACCTCCTGCTTTGTTACGTCAATCTGCGGGAACTCGTTGAGGAAATCCTCCAGGCGCAGGGTGTGAATCACCTCGCCAGTCTCGTTCTCGGTCAAAACAAACTCTACATCGTTCTGCTTCGGGTGGCGCATTATGTTAAAGTATCCCTTGTGTATATAGTCCTCTGTATCGAGAGGCAATACGGGCTCGTAAGTTGTTGCTGAACCAAAAGTGTTGTTCTCAAAATCGGTCAGCGGTGTAAGGTTGTTTACCTCGAGCGTGAAGTGACCATCGGTCAAAGCACGTGTCATAGGCATCCAGTTTGCTCCCTTAACCTTTACGGTATAAGATACCTTGAGGTGTGATGAGCGGAAGGGTACATCAGCCTCGTACCAGTCGTTAGGTACGTTGATTGTCTGGCGACCCAGATAAAGTGAGTCGTTACCCTCAATCTTTCCTCCCTTCTCAGCGTTGGGGTGGTTGAAATAACCATCGCTTAGGTCTGCTGTTGATGCGGGGGCGTTAATTTCAGTTTTGCTAAAGCTGTTGCCTACGCCTACTACGTGGTAAACGCCTTGGCTAAGGTTGAGCTTCGTGCCTTGGAAGGCTTTTAATTCGTTCTGCTCAATATGCTTGGTCTGCACCAGTACTCCTGCTGCATCGTAAACATATAAGCTGACATCTGTAATCTTCTCGGGAAATATATCCGAGGTCCCATCACCCAGATAGCTGAACGTCAATGTACATCTCTCGCAGTCGTCGTACTTCTCCTTGATGCAGCTACTCAGCAGAACGATAGAGATTATCGGCAATAGTATGTATAGTAATCTTTTCATATCGTTCCCATTTTTTTTGGTTGGGAGGGGACTCACTCCCCTCCCAATAAAGTCATTTATTGCACTAAATTTGGTAACTTTAATTTTGTGTTTTTCTTAGTTGTTAGTGTTGAACGAAACCTT
>JAFNUH010000359.1 GCA_017384185.1 Alistipes sp. | reverse complement strand
GATGGTCAGGCGTATGTTATCGACCATATGTATGTGACAAACACCAACTATGCGCTCTCATCGCTCGTATATGGTGACACCTTTGCCGCAGCTGCGGGCACCGACTCTTGGTTTAAGATTGTTGCTACGGGTTACGATAAGCAGGGTGTGCAGACTGGCACGGCTGAGTTCTTGTTGTGCGATGGTCGGGAGAATATAGTAAATACGTGGGAGCGTTTCGACCTTACGCCGCTTGGTGAGGTTGCAAAAGTGAAGTTTCATCTTGAGGGTAGCGCCGATTTGTGTGGCGAGTGGGGCTTGAATACGCCTACTTACTTCGCCTTCGACGACGTTGCCGTGAGATTTGAAAAATAAAAAGAAAATATTCGAATGAGGATATTTAGATATGTGTGTATGTTGATGGTTGTGGTCACATTGTCTTGTAACAAAGACGATGTGGTCACAATCACATTAGATAATAGCCACTATCGTGCGGCTACGTCATCGTCTGATATTCAGTGGGATGTGGTCTGTGAATATACCCCCGCTCCGGGCGCATATATTCACGATGTCGAAAAGGGTGGCTTCACGGGCGAGGAGCTAACTGCCGAGGCAGCCGTAGCCTATGCCGAGCGCCGTATGACGGAGGCGAAGTTCGTCTCGCTGGGCGGTTTTGGAGGTTATATTGTGGTTGGCTTCGACCATAGCATCGACAACATCGTGGGCGGCGATATTGCTATTCGTGGCAACGCCTTCGATGGCTCATCCGAGCCGGGTGTTGTGTGGGTTATGCAGGATATGAATGGTGATGGCAAGCCCAACGATGAGTGGTATGAACTGCGTGGTAGCGAGACGGGCAAGGCTGAGACCATTCAGGAGTATGCGGTGACATATTTCCGCCCCGAGGCGGATGGTCAGCCCGTCAAGTGGCGTGATAGTGAGGGTGCTGAGGGCGAGATTGACTATCTGAAAGCCTTTCATCCACAGCCGAGCTACTACCCCGAGTGGATTAAGGAGGATAGTTACACCCTAACGGGCACACGCCTCAAGGCTCGCAACTACGATGCATCGGGCAACGGCTCGCATTGGATACTGCCCTCGTATGATTGGGGTTATGTGGATAACTTCAGTGCGCAGGATTATCTGCCTGAGCAGAAGGTGGTTAATATCTTCGACATAGCAAATGCTATGGATGCGCAGGGTGGAGCTGTGGAGCTGAAATATATAGACTTCGTAAAGGTGCAGACAGCCTGCAACGCTAAGAGCGGGTGGATAGGCGAGAACTCTACCGAGGTGTATGACTTTTACGATTATGGATTAAAGCAGAAGAGAGATGAATAGATTGTCAAAGGTCATAGTGCTTGTTGCTGCGACGCTTCAGTTGCTCTTGTTGAGCGGCTGTATGAAGTGGGAGACGGGCAACGAGGAGGAGTTCTCGGCTGAGGGTCGGGGCTTGTTCATTACCAACGAGGGTAACTTCCAGTATGGTAATGCTTCGCTCTCGTACTACAACCCCGCAACGTGCGAGGTTGAGAACGAGGTCTTCTTCCGCTCGAACGCTATGAAGCTGGGAGACGTGGCGCAGTCGATGGTTGTGCGTGACGGCATCGGGTGGATTGTGGTGAATAACTCGCACGTGATTTTTGCCATCGACGTAAATACATTCAAGGAGGTGGGGCGCATCACAAACCTCCCCTCGCCACGATATATCCACTTCGTCTCAGACCAGAAGGCTTATGTTACGCAGATTTGGGATAACCGCATCATCATCGTTAATCCCAAGACGTTCGAAATTACGGGCTACATCGAGTGCCCCAATATGACGATGGAGTCGGGCTCCACCGAGCAGATGGTGCAGTGGGGTAAATACCTATACGTTACCTGCTGGTCGTACCAGAACAGAATACTGAAGATTGACACCACCACCGACCAGATTGTCGCCGAGATGGAGGTGGGTGTGCAGCCCTCGTCGCTGGTGCTTGATTGCAATGGCAAGATGTGGTGCATAACGGATGGCGGTAACGAAAATTCGCTCTATGGCTACGAGGCTCCAGCGCTGTGCCGCATTGATGCCGAGAGCTTTACGCTCGAGAGACGCTTTAAGTTTGCGTTAGGTGATGAGCCATCGGAGTTACAGATAAATGGTACGGGCAACAAGATTTTTTGGCTTAACGACGATGTGTGGGAGATGGATGTTACGGCGGAGCGCCTCCCCGTAAAGCCTTTTTTGGAGCAACGTGAGACGCTCTACTACGGTCTTACGATTGACCCCACGTCGGGCGAGGTCTATGTTGCCGATGCTATCGACTACCAGCAGCAGGGTATGGTCTATCGCTACTCGGCGCAGGGCGAGCTGGTGGATGAATTTTATGTAGGGGTGATACCTGGTGCTTTTTGTTGGAAATAGTATGAGAAGGTTTTTCGACATATTAATATTGGTACTTTCTGTTTTGCCTCTTGCTTCGTGGGCGCAGGAGCCATCACGTATAGTCCCTATCAAGGAGGTTACCGTCTATGGTCGTCGCCCGATGAAGGAGATAGGCGTGCAGCAGACCAAGTTCGACTCCGTGCAACTCAAGGAGAATATCGCCCTCTCGATTGCCGATGTGCTTACCTTCAACTCTTCGATTTTTGTCAAGAGCTACGGTCGTGCTACGCTCTCCACGGTGGCTTTTCGTGGTACGTCGCCCTCGCATACGCAGGTTACGTGGAATGGTATGCGCCTGAATAATCCTATGATGGGTATGACCGACTTCTCGATGATTCCCTCATACTTTATCGACGATGCCTCGCTGCTGCACGGCACATCATCTGTAGGTGAGACGGGTGGCGGTCTGGGAGGTGCTGTGAAGCTCTCGACAAAGCCGGCGCAGAACAACGGCTTCGGCTTACAATATGTGCAGGGTGTAGGCTCGTTCCAGACCTTCGATGAGTTCCTGCGCTTGACCTATGGTAATAAGAATTGGCAGCTCTCGACACGTGCCGTCTATTCATCATCGCCCAACGAGTATAAATATCGCAACCACGACAAGAAGGAGAATATCTACGATGAGAATAACAACATCGTCGGTCAGTACTACCCGACGGAGCGCAACCGTAGCGGCTCGTTCAAGGATTTGCACATCTTGCAGGAGGCGTACTACAACTCAGATAGTGGCGAGCGTTTTGGTCTGAGTGCGTGGTACATAAACTCCAACCGTGAGTTGCCGATGCTCACCACCGACTATGGCGAGGCTGCCGAGTTTGACAACCGTCAGCGTGAGCACACGTTCCGTGGCGTGTTGTCGTGGGACCACCTGCGTAGTAATTGGAAGGTGGCTGCCAAGGCGGGATATATCCATACGTGGATGGCGTACGACTACGAGCGTGATGCGGGCAACGGCATTATGACCTCGATGACCCGTTCACGCAGCAAGGTCAACACCTTCTACGGTCAGGCAGATGGCGAATATTATATAGGTACGAAGTGGCTATTTACCGCCTCGCTCTCGGCGCATCAGCACCTTGTGGAGAGTCGTGATAAGAATATCATCCTGCAGCAGGGCGATAAGGCTATTGTCGGCTACGATAAGGGTCGTGTGGAGCTCTCGGGCTCGGTGTCGGCAAAGTGGCGACCCTCGGAACGCCTTGGCGTATCGTTTGTTCTGCGTGAGGAGATGTTCGGCACGGAGTGGACACCGCCTATCCCTGCGCTCTTTGTCGATGGCGTATTGTCGAAGCGTGGAAATATTATGGCTAAGGCTTCGGTGTCACGTAACTTCCGCTTCCCGACTCTTAACGACCTCTACTTCCTGCCGGGCGGAAATCCCGACCTGAAGAAGGAGAATGGCTGGAGCTACGATGCTGGATTGTCGTTTGCCGTAGGAGAGAGGGGCATCTATTCACTCTCTGGTTCGGCTTCGTGGTTCGATTCGAGGGTTGATGATTGGATTTTGTGGCTCCCTACGACAAAGGGTTTCTTCTCGCCTCGCAATATCAAGCGAGTTCACTCCTATGGTGTGGAGCTTGAGGCTGACCTCGATGTGGCACTCTCAACTTCTTGGCGCTTGGCGCTCAGTGGCACATTCTCGTGGACACCCTCAGTCAATGAGGGCGAGCCTATGTCGCCAGCCGATAAGTCGGTAGGTAAGCAGTTGCCCTACGTTCCCGAGATTTCGTCAACCGTTACGGGCGTATTGTCGTGGCGCACGTGGTCGCTGCTCTATAAGTGGTGCCATTACAGCAAGCGTTACACAATGTCGAGCAACGATCTCTCGCTCTCGGGCACCCTGCCGCCATACTTTATGAATAACGTAACGCTCGAAAAGCGTTTCTCACTCACCTGGGCAGACCTCTCGCTCAAGGGCGCTGTGAACAACCTCTTCGACGAGGAGTATCTCTCGGTGCTTTCACGCCCTATGCCCGGAATCAACTTTGAATTCTTTGTCGGCATCACTCCCAAGTGGGGTAGCAAGAAATAGGTGTTATAAAATATTTCCGTGCGTCAGCCTGAACGCGGCCGGTAAGTTTTCGGAAACAGGTCGGCACGCAGGCGGAGGGTTAAAAAACGGATAACT
>JAFNUH010000358.1 GCA_017384185.1 Alistipes sp. | reverse complement strand
GGTCTATCTTTGTTATGATGCGATATGTTTTCTGCTCATCTGTAGGTATGAATCCTGCCAAATCATCTTCAATTGATGAGTTGCTGTTATCGCTGAGCCACAATATGATACGAGCCTTTTGTAATGCTTGTGTTGTGCGTTCGATACCCATCTGCTCCAGGCGGTCTTCTGTGGTATGCAGACCCGCAGTATCGACAAAACGGTAAATCACGCCGCCGATATTTGCCGTAGCCTCTACCGTGTCACGTGTCGTTCCCGCTATCTCGGAAACCATAGCTCGCTCCTCGCCCGCAAGACGATTCAGCAGCGTACTTTTACCTACGTTGGGACGTCCCGCAATGGCAACGATAACACCCTCCTTGAGTACATTTCCCAGCGAGAATGATTGTGCCAGCGAATTAACCTTGTCGTGAGCAATGTTGAGTAGCGAAAGCAATTCTCCTCGGTCGGCAAACTCGACATCCTCCTCCGAGAAGTCCAGCTCAAGCTCTAATAATGATGTGATTTGCAGTAGTTTATCACGCAATGCGCTAAGCTCATTAGAGTATGCGCCACGCATCTGCGTTGAAGCTATGGCGTGTGAGGCGTGTGAGTCAGCAGCGATAATATCTGCAACTGCCTCAGCCTGCGAGAGGTCCATCCTGCCTGCCATAAATGCACGGCGTGTGAATTCGCCAGCCTCTGCCAAGCGTGCCCCCTGCGACAGGAGGAGCGAGAGAATCTTCTCAACAACATATCGTGAGCCGTGAGCCGAAATCTCCACCGAATTTTCGCCTGTATATGAGTGTGGCGCACGAAAAACGCTTACCAGCACATCGTCGATAACCTCCTCGCCATCAACGATATTACCGTAATGAAGTGTTGCCGTAGCGGCATCGCAAAGCGATTTGCGACCACGAAAAACCTTGTCGCACAACGTAATAGCATCCTCTCCGCTCATACGGATGACGCATATCGCACCGCCCGTGGGGGTGGCTTGTGCTACGATGGTATCGCCGTCGTTAAATATCATCTCTAAGTCTTTATCGCTTTTCGATTCTCAGACGCTGACCAATGCTCAGACTGTTGGCGCTTCTGATTTTATTCCACGTCATCAACTGCTTGACAGTCACTCGGTAACGCTTAGCAATAGCACCCAGCGTGTCGCCCTTCTTCACACGGTAGTAGATGGTCGTCGTCTCGGTCATCTTCTTTGCCACAGCACCCGGGTTGAGATACTCCTTGAGATACAACGAATCCTTGGCAATGATTGAGTCCTGACGAGTGATATACTCCGTAACACGATTTGCCGGAAGGATAAGTGTATATTGCTTATTTGTTGCGGGAATAACGTCGAGTTTATACTGCGGATTGAGCAATCGCAGGGCATCGGTTGATACATCAATGGTAGATGAAACCTGTCCCAAGTGGAGCAGGCGTGTCACCTGAACGGTATCCACGGCAATGGGCATAGGGGGCTCAGAGTATGTGATACCGTGAGACTGATGGTATGCGTATGCATAGTTTGCCGCAATAAATGCGGGAACATATCCACGAGTCTCGCTCGGCAGATACCAATAGACATCCCAGAACGACTGAGGGTTGCCACCAGCACGAGCCAATGCCTTATTTACATTACCTGGACCGCAGTTGTAGGCGGCGATGGCGAGGCTCCAGTCGTTGTACATATTGTACAGAGCCTTCATATATTTGCAGGCAGCCACAGTAGCCTTGTAGGGGTCGAAGCGCTCATCAACCATAGAGTTAACCTCCAGACCATAGGCACGAGCCGTAACGGGCATAAACTGCCACAGACCACTTGCTCCTACACGTGAAACAGCCTTTGCTTGCAGTGCCGACTCGATGATTGCCATAGCACGCAACTCGACGGGAAGACCAGCCTTGAGCAGCTCCTCCTCAATCATCGGGAAGTAGTACTGTGCCAACGCCAAAACACGGCTCATAAGACCCGAACCGTCGGTGTAACGCTTAATGTATGAACGCACCAACTCGTTGTAGGGCAGATGTATAGGCGACACCATATCGTTAAGGCGTGCCGTATAAAGTGAGTCGAGCGAAGCATCCGAACTGAACGTAGCGGGCTCGCAAACATAGTCGTTAAAGAAGTTTTGCAGTGCATCATCCACCTGCTGTAACTTGAGCTGCTCCGCCAGCGAATCAGCCTTTGCGGGGGTGTAATCAACGGTAAAGATCTTGCGGGGATTCTCCTTCTTCTCCTCCTTCTGCTCAAACCACGCCTTCTTCCAGTCGCTCTCACGACGCTGATACTCCTCGATTATCGAGGTTAGCGAGTCGGTGCGCTGGCGCTCGATAGCCAGCAGAGCCTTGGCGTTTAGCTTCTTGTTACCTTTCTTTATTAGCTGTGCCTCTGCTTGTGGTGCAAGCATAATGGCAAGGAGTAGTGTGAGCAGTGCTTTAAATGCTGTTCTATTCATTTTAGAATTTGAGGTTTAGATTGAATCCAAAGACGGCTTCGTTGCCGGTAAGTTGTGTATATTGGTAATCAAACATTGGTTCGATTTTAACGGTCAAGTCATCCGACACGTCGAAATCCTTCAGGTGCGCATCTACGTGTGCGTCAATAGCCTGGAAGGCATAGACGGCAGCCGTAAGCAGGATGCTG
>JAFNUH010000357.1 GCA_017384185.1 Alistipes sp. | reverse complement strand
TGATATTGCCGAGGGTAAGCGTGAGGGCGACCAGGAGGCTGCTCGCAAGGCGTTTGCTACGATGGGTGAGGTTGCAGGTGATGCTATGGCTACGGCTGTGACGCTTATTGATGGTGTGATTGTTATCGGTGGTGGTATTACGGCTGCCAAGAAGTATATTATGCCGTCGCTGTTGAAGGAGTTGCGCTCGCAGATGCACTCTATCGAGGGTGAGGCGTTCGACCGTGTGCAGATGAAGGTTTACGACCTGAACGATGAGGCTGAGTTTGAGCAGTTTGCTAAGGGTGCGTCACGTGATTTGCCCGTATATGGCAGCGACAAGGTTGTGACCTACGACCCGCAGAAGCGTATCGGTGTGATGATTACCAACATTGGTGCAAGTACGGCTATCTCTTTGGGTGCTTATGCTTATGCCTTGAACGAAGTAGATAAGAAATAAAGAATCTGTCTAACAATGCTCTTTTGGCGTCTGGCTTGCTCTCGGAATGCTCACATACCTCTTGTATGCTCCGCATCCTCGACCTGCGACCAGCCTCAAAATAGCTATTGTTATACAAATTCTTGGGATGTTATTGAAAACTAAACCTAATTAAAAAGTGAAAAAACTTATTGCTACACTTAAAAACGAGGATTGGGTAATCGTCTATGCTGGTGCTGTGGTACTGTTGCTGGCGACGCTCTTTCCCGAGTATATGCCTACGATGCCTAAGGAGTTGGGCTCGGCTGCATCGTGGTTGAAGGCGGCGACGATGTTTGCCTCGATTTTGGGTCTTACATACCTCTGTCAGGCAGTCCTGCGCCGCAAGATGGTGGGTATATTCCTCTCGTTGTTTGTGATTTTTACGCTCTCGCTTGGTGCGCAGGTGGTGGCTAACATCCCTATCATCAAGGAGTGGGGATTGGAGTCGGTATTCTTCTCTGTAATCTTCGGTCTTATCGTCAGCAACTGCTTCCGTGTGCCCGAGTGGCTGAAGCCCGCTATTCAGAGTGAGTTTTATATCAAAATCGGTATCGTCTGCTTAGGCTCTACCATCCTCTTTGGCGAGGTGCTGAAGTCGGGTGTCTTTGGCTTGGCTCAGGCTCTGATTGTGGTCTTTACGGTGTGGTTCTTCGCATTCCGCATATCACGTAAGATGGGCGTAGATAACGAGATGTCAACAATGTTGGCAAGCTCCGTATCAATCTGTGGCGTCTCGGCGGCTATCGCTACGGCGGGCGTTATCAAGGGCGACAACAAGAAGCTCTCGTATATCATCTCGCTGGTGTTGGTGTGCGCTATCCCGATGATGTATCTTATGCCGTGGGTGGCTGAGTTGTTGGGTCTTAGCGAGGAGGTTGCAGGTGCCTGGCTCGGAGGTACAATCGACACGACGGGCGCTGTGGCAGCTTCGGGTACGATGTTGGGCGAGACGGCAGCGCAGACAGCAATTATCGTTAAGTCGTCGCAGAACGTATTGCTCGGCTTGGCAGCCTTTGTTATCTCGCTGATGTGGACCTACAAGGGCGAGGAGCACGAGGAGAAACCTACGCTGGGCGTTATCTGGGAGCGCTTCCCGAAGTTCGTTGTGGGCTTCGTTGTGGCTTCGCTCGTCTTTAGCTTTATGATGGATACTGCCGACGCTAAGGC
>JAFNUH010000356.1 GCA_017384185.1 Alistipes sp. | reverse complement strand
GGTATCTATTTTGCAGGTTAAAGGCGATAAAAAGATGATTCAGACCAAGAAGGATATTCGTCGAGAGGTGAAAAAGACAATTTTAGCTCTTGACGAGAATGAAAAACTACAACAATCGAGCCACGTATGTGACCAGCTCAGGCAGCTCATTGAGCAGCGTGCGCCACGTTGCGTTGCGCTTTTTGCGCCACTGCCCGACGAGGTTGATATTACGCCGCTGGTGGCTGACATCGGGTGTCGAGTGGTGCTTCCTCGTGTGGGCGATATGGCGGATGGTACGCCCGAGATGGAGTTTTTCGATTACGATGCACAGAGCCTCTCTGCGGGGGCTTATGGCATAATGGAGCCACAGGATGGCGAGCCGTGCCGAGCCGAAGAGATTGATTTGATGGTTGTCCCGGGTGTCGCCTTTGCTGAGGATGGTCGTCGTTTGGGGCGTGGCAAGGGGTATTATGACCGCTATCTATCACGTGGCGAGTTCCGAGCCTTTACCGTGGGTGTCTGTTATGGATGTCAGTTGCGGGGAGATATTCCCGCCGAGCCGCACGACAAAAAGGTCGGTATGGTGGTTGTCGCAAAATAAAAATGATTAATTTTGTACTATGACAACTCGTGAAGATATACTCCGTGAGCAGGTGGCGGCATTGCCACTCGAGCCGGGCGTTTACCAATTTCTGGACCGCAACGGAGTGATTATCTATGTGGGTAAGGCTAAGTCGTTGCGCAAGCGTGTGAGCTCCTATTTCGTTAAGAGTAAGGAACATTCGGCTAAGGTGCAGGTACTTGTCAAGCAGATTTGCGAGATTCGCCATATCGTGGTGGGTAGCGAGCAGGATGCCCTGCTGTTGGAGAACTCGCTTATCAAAACGCACCAGCCACGATACAATATCCTGCTTAAAGATGATAAGACCTATCCGTGGATTGTCCTGCGACGTGAAAACTTCCCACGAGTGGAGTCCACTCGCCAGCTACGTCACGATGGCTCACAATATTTCGGACCCTATGGCTCGGTGTCGATGCAACGCTCGAGTTTGGAGTTTATACGTGAGGTCATACCGCTGAGAACGTGTAAATTAAACCTCTCGCCACAAGCTATTGCACGTGGTAAATATGGAGTCTGCTTGCAGTACCATCTGGGCAATTGTAAAGCCCCCTGCGTGGGTGCTCAGAACGAGGCGGAGTATAGCTTCTTGACCGATATGGTTAAGGATATTTTGAAGGGTGATTTGCGCCCTGTGCGACAGTACCTCGAGCAGAGTATGATGACGGCTGCCCAGGAGCTTCGCTTCGAGGCGGCGCAACGCTTCAAACAACGTCTTGCAGCGCTGGAGAATTACCAGAGCCGTTCGGTTATTGTGAGTGCCAAGATTGTCGATTGTGATATATTCTCACTGCTTGAGGATGAGGATGTTGCATATTGCAATTTCATCCGCCTGTGCCACGGCTCAATCGTTGCCCTGCACACCGTCAGATTGAGCGCTGGCGTTGAATCCACACCCGAGGATATGCTCTCAACGGCTATTCAGTATATTGTCGAAAATATCTCGCACGACATCTCTCGTGAGGTTATCGTTCCTTTTGTTCCCTCGGCGGCAGTTTTGTTCGATGGGGTGACCTTTACAACGCCCAAACGTGGCGAGAAGGCCGATTTGTTGGAGTTCTCGTTGAAGAGCGCAAGAATATACCGTGCCGAGCAGTTGAAAAACCTCGAAATAAAGAATCCCGAACGCCATACTGAGCGCCTTATGAGCGCTATGCAGCGAGAGCTTAGGCTCGACCGCCAGCCACGACATATTGAGTGTTTCGATAACTCTAACTTGCAGGGTACTAACCCTGTAGCCTCGTGTGTGGTTTTCCGTGACGGAAAGCCCTCTCGCAAGGAGTACCGCCACTTCAACGTCAAAACGGTCGTGGGTCCCGATGATTTTGCTTCGATGCGTGAGATTGTTTATCGCCGTTACTCTCGTCTGATTGAGGAGGGTGCTGAGTTGCCCGACTTGATTATTGTCGATGGAGGTAAGGGTCAGCTGTCGAGCGCCTACGAGGTGTTGTGTGCGTTGGGCATCGAGAATCAGGTGCCTATCGTTGGTCTTGCCAAGCGAATCGAGGAGGTCTTTTATCCCAATGACCCTATGCCGTACTACCTTAGCCGCACGGGCGAGCCGCTGAAGGTTGTCTGCCATATACGTGACGAGGCGCACCGCTTCGGTATCACGTTCCATCGTCAGAAACGTAGTAAGGCATTTATTAACAGCGAGTTGGAGCAAATCCCAGGTATCGGAACAAAGAGCCTGAATGCTCTGTTGCGCCGTTTCAAAACCGTGTCGAATGTACGTGAGGCGACACACTCGGAGTTGGCGGAGGTTGTTGGCAAAGCAAGAGCACGAAATATAATAGAGTATTTTAATCCGAAAAATTAATAGTATGAAGAAGTTATTTTTAACTGCAATCTTTGCTTTGGCGGCAGTTGTCGGAGCCTATGCGCAAAAGACATTGAAGGATATCTATATCCGTGACCCATTTATTATGCCTGTGGAGAAGGAGGGTGTATATTATATGTACGCCTCGTCGCCTACAACCGAGAATGGTAAGACTTATGGCGGTATGGTAGCCTATAAGAGCCGTGACCTCAAGACGTGGGAGGGACCTATCAGAGTCTTTGACGTGCCTCGAGATAATTGGATTACGGGTACGGTATGGGCTCCTGAGGTACATAAGTATAAGGGAAAATATTATCTCTTTGCAACGCTCAATAGCGACATCCTCTGGAAGGCAACAGCACCTGGTCACCCCCTATATTCTCACCGTGCGACACAGATTTTCTGGTCGAAGAGTCCCGAGGGTCCGTTCCTTCCGTTCGAGAGTAAACATCCCCACACTCCGCTTGGCGAGATGTGTCTTGATGGCACGCTGTGGGTGGAGGATGGCACGCCCTATATGATTTACTGCCACGAGTGGGTCGAGATGATGGATGGCACGATGGAACTCGTTGAGCTTAAGAAGGATTTGTCGGCAACGGTT
>JAFNUH010000355.1 GCA_017384185.1 Alistipes sp. | reverse complement strand
TTCGAGCTTCCCCTATCGCTCAATCAACGATGCCTTCGTGCGTCAGTTGGGTCAGGGTGGAGTATTCCCCGACAAGGATGGTGCGCTCAACTACGCCTATGGCGACGCATACTATTGGGGTGGTATCTTGGCTTATAACGGCTGGTTGCTCGATGTTGAGAGCGATGAGCTTGGCAACTATTGGACCTCGGCAAACACGCTCGGCGTAAATGCCGACGTCGGTCACACCGTGGGTGTCGAGAGCCGTGGCTCTATCGGCGAGTATGACCTCTCGATGGGTATGAACTTTGCCAATAAGCTCTACGTGGGTGCTACGCTCGGTATCCAGAGTGTTAATTGGAAGCGCCAGATATACTACGGCGAGGATTACCTCTACTCGTCAACGCCCGTCTATGGCGACGGCACGCCGATGGCAACCCCTGCCGAGTGGATGGATTACAATCAGGCAGTTGTGCTCAAGGGTGCGGGCGTAAACCTTAAGCTCGGTCTTATCTATCGCCCCTTGCCCTCGTTGCGTATCGGTGCGGCTATCCACACCCCGACCTACTACTCGCTGGAGCGTAGCTACCAGTCATATATGGCAACAAACTTCCACCAGGATGGCGACACCACTCCCGCCCTCGACGATGTGGGTGAGAACTCGTGGGAGTTCTGCTCGCCTACACGTATGATGTTCGGTCTGTCGTACGCCTTTGGCAAGTTTGCCGTGTTGTCGGTGGACTACGAGCGTGATTGGTACAACGGCATACGTGTTAAGAATATCCCTTCGGGCTTCGATATGACACCGCAGGACTACCGTCAGGAGTTCAAGGATAACTTCAAGGCGTCGAACATCGTGCGTGTTGGTGCCGAGATTAAGCCCCTGCCCTTTGTTGCTCTGCGTGCAGGTTACGGTTATAGCGATGGCGCACTGCGTAATGATTACTCGGCATACTACAACCGCCCGCTGACCTACCGCACCGTATGCTACTCGGGTGGTGTAGGCGTGGCTTTTGGTCGCACAACGCTCGACCTTACTTACCAGCGTCTGGTGCAGAGTCAGACCTCGTATATGCTCTACTACGCATTGGAGAATACGGGCACATTCGACACTGCCAGCCCCTACTACTCGACAGAGTATAACCGCAACAACGTAATCCTGACGTTGGGATATAGATTCTAAAAAAGTATTATAGGAATTATAGGTGTTATAAGTGCATAAAAGCACTTCTCCTATAATTCCTATAACTCTTATAACACCCATAACACACTACCCAAGCTATGAAAAACCTCTTTTTCCTTCTCCTCTCTGTTGTCGCTTTTGCCGGCTGCTCCGAGCCGAAAATCAACCTCCGTGCGGCAACCTATAACGTGCGTTACGACGCTGCGGCCGACGCCACCAATGGCGACTCGTGGGCGGAGCGTAAGGCAGATGTTGCCAAGCTTATCCACGACTACGATTTCGACATCGTCGGCACGCAGGAGGCTAACGACAGACAGCTGCCCGAGTTGGCGGCTCTGCTGCCCGAGTACGACTATATCTTCCACCCCTACGGCAATGTCGAGCGCTATGGTCACAACTGCATAACATTCTTCAAGCGAGATAAATACGAGCTTCTCGACAAGGGTACATTCTGGTATAGCCAGACCCCCGACACCGAGAGCGTCGGCTGGGATGCCAACGACTACCGCCTCTGTAATTGGGGTAAGTTTTTGGATAAGGCTACGGGTCGTGAGTTCTACTACTTCAACTCGCACCTCTATTGGCGTCTGGAGGAGGCACGTGCCAATTCGGGCAAGGTGCTCGTAGATAAGGTTCGGGCTATTGCGGGCGATGCTCCCGCCATCTGCGTGGGCGACTATAACTCTAAGCCCGAGACACCGCAGGTGAGCGACATCCTCTCGCTCCTGAGCGATGCCTATGCCGTCAGCGAAACTGCGCCCGCAGGCTCTTATGACACCGACTTGGGCGGCGGCAACTTCGTAGGTCCTGCCAATGGTCGCATCGACTATATCTTCGTCAGCGGGGGCATCCGTGTGAAGGATTACACCGTGCCCGAGGATAAGCGTGAGAACGGTCACTACCCCTCAGACCACCTGCCTATCGTCTGCAACCTCGAGATTGAGTAAAAAAATCGCCTGAGATAGTACACGTTAAATAAAAAATGGTTACTTTTGTACTTTAGTACAAGGTGACCATTTTTTTGTGGGAGCCTGTGGCGTGAAAAAATCGAAATCAAAAAGATATGGCAGTAGAACTTAAAGATTTAACCAAGGTCGAGGATAACTACTCGAAGTGGTACAACGAGCTGGTCGTAAAGGCTGGTTTGGCTGAGAACTCAGCCGTGCGTGGCTGTATGGTAATCAAGCCCTACGGTTACTCTATCTGGGAGAAGATGCAGCGTGCCCTGGACGATATGTTCAAGGCTACGGGT
>JAFNUH010000354.1 GCA_017384185.1 Alistipes sp. | reverse complement strand
CATCAAACCACTCCTTGTCCGAGAACCAGGCATAGTCAATGACGGGGATACCGCACGCCGAGAGAATCATCTTCATCGTGATTTTATCCATACCATTAGCCGAAGCCAGGACGTTACAGCCAGCGTAGGGTATGCCTGTCATCTCGATTGTGCCCTGGAATGAGCCATCCTCGCAGTTGGTGCCGTGCAGGGCGGGCAGGATAACATCCAGCGTAGCCACCACGTCGCTACCAAACATAGGTTTGCGCACCTTGTAGAGGTGGTTATCGCCATATATGGGGCGCAGATAAACCTGCTCGCACGAAGCGTAGAGCTTCTCGAGATTCTTGTAGTTGGCACTATCACGCAACGCTGTGCCTGTGTACCACGTACCCTCCTTTGAGATGTAGATGGGCGTAATGTCATACTTTGTTGTGTCGATAGCCTCCATCGCCTGAATGGCTGTGAGCACCGATATTTCGTTCTCCACCGAGCGACCTCCGAAGATTACGCCGACATTGATTTTGGTATTCATCTTATTTTGAGTTAATTGTTTACTATTTGAATGAGTCGGGCAGGTCGTTCTCGTAGAGCACAACATCCCCCGCACGCATCACGCCTGCCAAATATGCCGAAGCCTCGGCAAACGAGTCGGTCTGGATGATGCTCTCTGTGGCAAATCCCGCCTCGTTGAGTCCCGCTACAATCGCCTCACGGTTTGTGCGGTTTACGACAACGGCTATATCTGCTGCCGAGGCGATTACTGCGCCCAGCTCTTTGTTGTTTCTATATTGGCTCTCGCCCATCTCCACAAATCCGGGCGTAACGACAATGCGTCTGCCACCCTCCGCACGGCGGAAGTCACGCAACACTTCGAGTGCCATCTTTGCGCCCGCAGGGTTTGAGTTGTAGGCATCGTCAATGATTGTTATGCCACCTGCCGTGCGCTTGATGCTTAGGCGGTGCTCAATCTGCTCAATCTGGCGCATAGCACGCTTCTGCTGGGCCTCAGGTATCTGCATCAGGTCAGCCACCGCCACCGCCGCCAAAAGATTTAGGATATTACCCCTGCCTGCGAGGTGCGTCGAGTAACCCTCTCGCAAGCCGTCTCCACTCTTTATGGCGAACGAAGTCTGCGTAGGAGCGTAGTCAATCTGCTCGGCACGATACTCGGCATCACTCTCCACGCCATAACTTATTGTACGACAGGGGTGAGAGAGCTTCGCCGCAGCGATAGGCTGCGAGTCGAGATTCACAACTCCCACACCATCCTTGGGCAATGCATCTATCAGCTCGAATTTCGTGCGAAGAACATTCTCCAGTGAGCCGAAGGTCTCAAGGTGCATCTCGCCAACAGCCGTAACGATACCGATTGTGGGGTGTACCAAGTCGCAAATCTCCTTGATGTCGCCCACCTGCTTTGCGCCCATCTCGACGATAAATATCTGATGATGAGGCTTTAGGTGCTCTCTTACGGTGCGGATAACGCCTAACGTGGTGTTGAAATTACCCGGGGTCATCAGCACGTTGTACTTTTCTGAGAGTATGCGGTAGAGGTAGTGTTTCGTCGAGGTCTTGCCGAAGCTGCCCGTCACGCCTATGATTACGAGGTTGGGCATCGAGCGCAGGATACGCTTTGCATCGTTGTAGTACCAGCGTGAAATAGCAGCCTCCAGCGGTTTATTCACAAGATTTGCCGCAAGCATCACAACGGGCATAGCCAATAGAGCCAAAGCCACAGCCGGTGCATATTTCGGTATAAAGATTACAGCTAACGCTATTGCTGCTCCCGTCAGCAGGACCGCCGAGAGGAACAGGCGCTTCACACGCATTGTATAGACAATAGGCTTCTTGTATGTTGTGCGGAACTCACGCCACGCCATCACAGCCATAAACACAGCCGAGAAGCCGTAGAAAACGGGGTTGCCAATAGCTCCCACAAACGCCAGCGCTGCAATCAATCCCGCACGCCAGAACTTATGTCCCGTGCGAAACCAGCGGGCGTAGCGCTCCGTGCGGTATGAGTTGTGCTGGAACATATGCACATCGTAGCGCACCACGGCTGCCCATAGCAGGGCGTAAAAACTCCAAAATATGATATTCTCTATCAACATAGGCTATCGTTTCAT
>JAFNUH010000353.1 GCA_017384185.1 Alistipes sp. | reverse complement strand
TCCTCAGAAATCTGCTCCTTCACGGCATCCAACTGCTCCATAGTAGCACCACGCAATGTCTGCTGACCAAGGATAGAGGCTACACGCTCGCAAGACTCACGACGCTTGTTGTAGGGCGAGCCTACCAACTCGTGCTTAACAACTGAGTCGAGCAACACCAGACGATAACCGAACTTCTCGGGGTCGAAGGGGAAGTATGCAAACTCAGAAGAGAGGCAGTCCAGACGCATCAAGTTACCCTTCTTACCGTGAACTGATGCAAACTGGTCCATAATACCGCACTTCACACCGCAATAGTTGTGCTCGGTTGACTGACCGATGCGTGCCAACTCAAACTTTTCGATTTTATCCTCGTTGTAGATGTGGTTCAAAGCGAAAGCGAATGTCGACTCCAAGGCTGCCGATGATGACATACCAGCGCCGAGGGGTACATCGCCAGCAAAAGCTGTATCGAAGCCCTCAACCTTGAAGCCACGCTTCTGAATCTCACGTGCAACACCAAAGATATAGCACGCCCACGAAGCAGCGGGTTTATCCTCCTCATTAAGACCGAACTCAGCGTAGTCGTTCAAATCCACGGCATAAGCACGAATCTTATCTGTTCCGTTGGGCTTAATCTCAGCTACCATAGCCTTGTCGATAGCACCGGGGAATACGAAACCACCGTTGTAGTCGGTGTGCTCACCGATAAGGTTGATACGACCGGGTGAAGTGTAGAGCTCACCTGCTGCGCCGAAGTGCTCGGCAAATTTATCACGAATTAATTTAATATCCATTGTCTTAGAGTTTTAAGGTTTTACGTTCGATTATTTTGTGTAGAATTTGTAGATACATACGTGAGTATAAACCTCATCGGGATTCAACACGATTGAGGGGAAGCTCTCGTGGTTGATAGCATCGGGGTGCTTCTGTGTCTCAAGCGCCAACGACTCACGATACTTGATAGGCTTACCATACTTGCCGTTATATGTGCCATCGAAGAAGTTACCGCTATAGAACTGCATAGCAACCTGATCCGTAGCAATATCCATACAACGACCTGTCGTAGGCTCATATACAGATGCAAGGGTCATAATCTGACCGTTATCCTCACGTGCGAATACCCAGTTCTGGTCGTAACCGCCGCCGTTAATCAACTGCTCGTGCTTCTCGCCAATGCGCTCACCGATAGCGTGGGGCTGACGGAAATCAAAGGGAGTACCCTCGACAGCCATCAACTCACCTGTAGGGATAAGCTCCGCATCGGTAGGAGTGATGTGGTCAGCATTGATTGTAAGCACGTGGTCTGTGATAGGACCATTACCCTCACCCTTGAGGTTGAAGAACGAGTGGTGAGAGAGGTTTACGATAGTCTTCTTGTCGGTCTTAGCGTGGTAAGTCACCTCAAACTCATTCTCAGGAGTAAGCGTATAGGTCATTGAGATATCCAAATTGCCGGGGAAACCGTCAGCACCATCGGGCGATACGAGGCGAAGCGAAATGGCGTTATCTGAAACGTGCTCAACGTCCCACACAACCATATCGATACCCTTATTACCGCCGTGCAGGGCGTGACCGTTGCTATTCTGCGGCACCTGATAATCCACACCGTCGAGCGTAAACTTACCCTCGTCGATACGGTTACCCACACGACCTACGGGAGCTCCCAAGAAGCGCTCGCCAGTGTTGTTTACATAACGCTCCAACTTATCGTAACCCAGCACGATATCCTCCATATTACCATCACGGTCGGGAGTCCACAACGACACTACACGACCACCGAAGTTAGTGACCTGCATAGTGATTGTTCCGTTTGTCAATGTATAGAGGCTCACGGGCTTACCATCTACGGTAGCAGTGAAATCCTCCACCTTCATAAGGTTCAACGCTGGCTCCGCCTTGGGAGCACCACCGCCACAGCCCACCAAGAGGGCTGCGGCAGCTAATGCACAAAATATCTTTTTCATTTTCTTATCTTAATTATCATTTTTAGAAGTTGTATAACAAGAGGGATTTTCAGGCTTGCGAAGTCCGAAAAACCGCAGTTTACCGAGCGTAAATGAGGATTTTGAGGACAAGCATAACGCAGAAATCATCTTGTTAGACGGCTTCTACTTTTCAGGTAACTCCATCTGGAATATCTTACGAACACGCTCCATATCGTACTTCACGCCACGGTCGTAGTAGTATACACCGTTCTGTTCCTGCATAACGTCGGTGAGCTGAGTGTAGCAGTAACCCCACATCTTGTCGCTCATCTCGATAAGTACACGTACCTGAGCCTCCAAGCGCTTGTAGAAATCCTCCTTAGTCTTTGCTGCATCGCCATAGCCCCAAGCATCGCCCTCGGCGGGGTTAGCCTCCATACACTTGATACCACCAAACTCGTCAAGGATATAGGGAATCTCGCCATTATATACGGGGAATGTATAGGGATCGTTCAACACACCACGGTTGAAGCCGATGTTACCACGGGGACGAGCCTGAATCTGAGGCTTGCGAGTGAACATCTTACCCTCGTTGAATACGATCTCACGCAACTTCTCGGGATTCTGCTCGTAGTGGTGCTCGGTCCAGATGTCGGTCATAGTCTGTACACCACCGCTCACGGTATTGATAGGACGTGAGGGATCCAACTGCTTAGTGATAGTGTAGATATCAGCCTGGAAGCGGGGGAACTCAGTCTCATCGGGCCAGAACTGCTCGTTGAAGGGAGTCCAAGTTACGATTGAGGGGTGGTTCATATCACGAACTACCACGTTACGCCACTCAGCGATGTAGTTACGAGCCGACTCAACATTATTTGCATCGAAGCCCCAGCTGGGAGCCTCACCCCAAGTAAGGTAGCCCAACTTATCAGCCCAGTAGTGGAAACGCTCCTCGAAGACCTTCTGGTGCAGACGTGCGCCATTGAAACCTGCAGCCATAGAGAGCTCGATATCCTTCTTCAAAGCTGCATCCGAGGGAGCTGTCCAGATACCATCGGGATAGAAGCCCTGATCCAATACCAAACGCTGGTAGTAAGGCTCATTGTTCAAATAGATCTTATTACCAACGGTGTGAATCTTGCGCATACCGAAGTATGAATCAACCTTGTCGATAACCTGACCTGCCGCATTCTTCAAAATCAACTCCACATCGTAGAGGAAAGGAGACTCGGGGCTCCACAACTTAGCCTTCTTGATAGGCAATGTAACGATAGAGCCAGATGCTACGGGAGCTGTATCGGTTGCAACAACCTTTGCGCCATCCTTAACGTTGATTGTAAGAACATCACCTACGGCGTTACGACGCATCGTGAACTCCATAGTAACGGCGCTACGATCGATATCGGTTGTGTACTTCACACGCTTGATAGCTGTGGGAGCAACAGCCTCCATCCAAACAGTCTGCCAGATACCTGTGGTACGAGTGTACATACACTCAAAGGGACCGTGACGCAAAGACTGCTTACCAGCCGACTGACGACCCGAACGCAAGTCGCTTGATGCAGCAACAACCAACGAGTGAGTCTTGCCAGCCTCGACAAACTTTGTGATATCGACAGAGAAAGAGTCTGAGCCACCGAAGTGACGGTCAACGAACTGACCATCAACATAAACCTCTGACTCATAATATACTGCACCGAAGTTCAACAGCACATCCTTACCACTCCACTCTGCGGGGATGGTAATCTCACGCTGATACCAGATGCAGGGGATAAACTCGGTATGCTCAACGCCCGAAAGCTTACTCTCAGGAGCAAACGGCACGATAATCTTACCGTCGAAGCCCTTACTTGCCATAAGGTTACGCTCCCAACCAGTCTTTACGAGGTCGAGTGTATATGACCACTCACCGTTAAGGTTTACCCACTCCGCACGCTCCATCTGAGGACGGGGGTACTCAGCACGTGGCACCTGAGCCAACGCACCTGCCCAAATCATAAGGGCAACAACTGCTAAAATAATTTTTTTCATTGGTTATAGTTTTATTATTTAGATTCCGATTTAGACAATTCAAGCCTACAACGAACTCATAGTCCGCCGTAGGCTTGCATCGAATTACTACTGCTCATAACCAGGAGCTGCCATCTGGAAGATAGCCTTCACACGCTCCATATCGTACTTATTACCACGGTTAAAGTAATATACACCATTCTGCTCCTGCTCAACGTCGGTAAGCTGTGTGTAGCAGAAACCGCAAATCTTATCGCTGTGGTCGATAATAGCCTTCACCTGCGACTCCAGACGCTTGTAGAAGTCCTCCTTCGTGGGAGCGGCATTACCATAACCCCAGGCATTCTCCTCCGAGGGGTTAGCCTCTGCGCACTTGATACCACCAAACTCGTCGATGATATAGGGAACCTTACCATCATAGTAGAGCTGCTTGATAGTGTTGGGATGCACCTTACCAGGAGCCTGTGGCTGATAGAACTTCTCGCCATCGAAGAGCTGCTTGTGTAACTTCTCACCATCCTGCTGGTAGCTGTGAGATGTACAGAAATCAGAGATAACATACAGACCACCGCTGACTGTATTCACGGGACGTGAGGGGTCCAACTTGCGAGTCAACTCATAAACATCTGTAAGGAAACGACCCATCTCGTTTGTTGTTGCAGCCCACTCCTCGTTGAAGGGAGTCCACGTTACCAATGCGGGGTGGTTGCGGTCACGAACCACGATATTGGTCCACTCGCCGATAAAGTTACGTGCAGCAACGGCTGATGAAGAGTCCTTACCCCACGATGCCATCTCGCCCCATACCAGGTAACCGAGCTTATCAGCCCAATAGTAGAAGCGCTCCTCAAATACCTTCTGGTGGAGACGAGCACCGTTGAAACCTGCGGCCATAGACATCTCGATATCTGCCTTCAAAGCGGCATCCGAGGGTGCTGTCCATACGCCATCGGGATAGAAGCCCTGATCGAGAACCAAACGCTGGTAGTAAGGCTTATTGTTCAAGAGAATCTTTGTGCCATCGATATGAATCTTACGCATACCAACATAGGCGTCAACCTTATCCAAAGTCTGACCTGCGGCATTCTTCACCTCATATACAACATCGTAGAGGAAGGGAGACTCGGGGCTCCACAACTTAGGCTTCTTAACGGGAATAACTACGGGGATACCCTGCGCAGCTACCACGTCAGCCTTAGCTACCACCTTATCGCCATCCTTAACACTCACTACGAAACGGTTTCCATTTGCATAGCCATAGAAGGTAGGAGTTACAACAATCTGATTCTGGTCGATGTCGGTCATAACCTGTACACGCTCCAAACCGAGAGCGTCAACAGCCTCCATCCATACGGTCTGCCAGATACCTGTTGTACGGGTGTACATACAACCGTAAGAGTTCAAGCGGTGTGACTGCTTACCACCAGGTAGCTGCTCGCTACGAACATCGCTCACGGCGTGGACAACGAGGTTGTGCTCCTTACCGTCGGCAACATAGGGTGTAATATCGTATGAGAAAGAGTCTGAACCACCATAGTGGCGACCTACGAACTTACCGTCGATAAATACCTCCGACTCATAATATACAGCGCCGAAGTTCAACTTCACGCTCTTGCCCTGCCACGCTGCGGGAATCTGGATAGGACGCTGATACCATACGGCGTTGATAAACTCAGTGTGAGCTACGCCCGAGAGCTTACTCTCAGGTGCAAACGGCACAACTATCTTACCATCAAAGCCCTTGCTATTATAGAAGTCACGCTCGTGACCCGTATTAGCCAAGTCGAGTGTAAAACTCCACTCACCATTCAAATTCATCCAATCGGCACGCTCAAACTGCGGACGAGGATACTCAGCACGAGGCTGCTGTGCAAAAGATGCCACGGCAAAAAGGAGTGCCACGACAGTCAGAATCTTGAATTTCATAGTTATTATAATTGTTATAGGTTAATATTCTTACAAATGTACGCTTTTTTTTGAAAACCAGCAATCTTAGTGCTCAATTTATACGCAAAAAAACGAGGTTGTCCAACAACTTTGTTAGACAACCTCGCTATCTTAGATAAGTTTTACACCAATCGCTAAATAAAGATATATTTTAGGATAAACATAACGGCAATAATATACATCGTAGGCGTGATGCGCCCGAAGTTTCCGCACAAAACATTAAGCACGACATAACTAATCATTCCCAACAAGATACCATCAGAGATTGAGTATGCAAAAGGCATCATAATCATAGTGATAAATGCAGGAATAGACTCTGCATAGTCATCTAAGTCTATGTTCTTAATCGGGCTCATCATAAACAGACCCACAATCACCAACACGGACGCAGTTGCCGCCGAAGGAATTGCCAAGAAGATGGGCGAGAAGAACAACGATATAGCGAAGCAGAGTGCCACAGCAAAGGCTGTAAGACCCGTGCGACCACCCTGCGCCACGCCTGAGGCACTCTCAATATAGGTAGTTGTTGTCGATGTACCGAGGCACGCACCAACAGTTGTTGCGATAGAGTCAGCCATAAACGCCTGCTTGATGCGAGGAATACGACCATCGGGACCGATGATATTTACCTTTGTGCAGACACCCACCAATGTCCCGATAGTATCGAACATATCAATGAACAAGAATGTGAAGACCACAACAACCATATCAAGCGTAAAGATATTGTTCCACTCAAACTTGCAGAAGATATCCGAAATAGAGTGCGGCATAGATACTACACCGTTATAATCGGTAATACCCATCGGAATACCTATTACGGTTGTTGCAAGAATACCAATAAGCATACCTCCACGCACATTCTTCACCACCAGCACTCCCGTGATAATCAAGCCGATAAGAGCAAGCAACACATTATCCGATGTAATATCGCCCAAAGAGACCAATGTTGCATCGTTATTTGCAATGATACCCGCATTCTGCAAACCGATAAAGGCGATGAAAAGACCAATACCCGCACCGATAGCATTTCTCAACGTCGCAGGGATAGCATTCACGATAGCCTCACGCAGGTTAGTGAGCGTCATCGCTATAAATATCAGTCCCTCAATGAATACCGCCGTCAAGGCAAACTGCCACGAGTAACCCATACCCAAGCAAACGGTATAGACAAAGAATGCGTTAAGACCCATACCCGGCGCCAAGCCGAAAGGCATCTTCGCCAACAGAGCCATAGCCAAAGAGCCAATAATAGCTGCCAAAGCCGTAGCAGTGAAGACTGCGCCAGCCGACATACCGTCAAGCAGACTAAACATCGACGGATTTACAGCCAAGATATAAGACATCGTAAGGAATGTGGTGAATCCCGCCAACAACTCCGTACGAATGGTTGTTATAGCTGGGTCGTACCCAAAAAGTTTTTTCATAATTTTTGAGTTGGTAGTTATCAATAAATTACTCTTTACAAATATAATAAATTACGACCAATAAATAGCAATTTAGAGCAAAATAACTCTACACCACACCTATAAAAACGGTGAAGGTCCCCTATTGGGAACCCTCACCTCTCTCAACTATTACAATTATCTTTATCACTAAAGATTCTTTTTACGAATTGCCTCCAGCATATCGTCAGTCATTGACGACAAATCCCACTGTGGCTTCCAGCCCCACTCTTCACGTGCGCAAGAGTCATCGAGGCTATTGGGCCAGCTTTCGGCAATGCCCTGCTTAACAGGATCAATACGATAGGTCATCCTAAAATCGGGGATACGCTTGCGTATCTCGTTATAGATGATATCGGGTGTAAAGCTCATCGATGCGATGTTGAAGCTATTACGGTGGCGCAACTTATTGGGGTCAGCCTCCATCAACTCAACCATAGCTCGCAAAGCATCGGGCATATACATCATATCCATATACACATCACGCACAGGGCAGACAAACTTCTCGCCCTTAACGGCTGCGTAGTAAATTTCAACAGCGTAGTCGGTTGTACCGCCACCCGGGAGTGTCACATTCGAGATAATACCAGGGAAACGCACCGAACGAGTATCAACGCCGTAGCGTGTGTAGTAGTAATTTGAGAGCAACTCGCCCGTAACCTTGCAAACGCCGTACATAGTATCGGGCTGCATCACAACATCCTGCGGAGTATTATCACGAGGGAAGTCACCACCAAATGCACCGATAGACGAAGGTGTAAAGACTGCGCAGTTATACTCACGAGCAACCTCCAGCGAGTTGTTCAACGCACCCATATTGATATTCCACGCCAACTGGGGGTTCTTCTCGCCCGTAGCCGAGAGCAGAGCAACCAAGTTGAAGATGGTATCAATGCCATTCTTATGAACTGTATATGCCATCTTATCCTTGTCAAGCACATCCAGCTGAACGAAGGGACCATCACCCGCCAACTCCTCGTTATGACGAAGGTCGGCTGCAATAACATTCGAGCCGCCATATATGCTACGCAGATAGCCCGTCAACTCTGAGCCAATCTGACCACCTGCACCAACGATAAGAATCTTTTTCATAAGAAATGTTCACAATTATGTGACAAAGATAACCATTTTTATTAAATATCCACACAAAACGTGACTTTTTTGTTAAAATCTCGTGAAAAAATCTATCACCCAACTCAATTACGTATGTCTATAATTAATATAACAAAATCCGTAAGCGCATTTTTTTATTTCCGTTTTATGCTATTTTTGGAGTTATTTTCCTATTTTTGTGTCACAAATTTTGGGGTTAAACAATTATGATACGCATAAAACCTAAATATCAGATTTTATTAGAGGGAATTACCCCCCACCCCGCTATTATTACTTAAATCGCTATTAATCAACATTTTACCCCCCCCCCATAACACAGGTCGTAGAACATACGACCCGTATTGTCGTGTGCATATAATTCAATAACAGCATATCAAACTACTAAAATCAAAAAACTATGGAAAAGAGTAAAATTTACGAATCTCCAAAGATTGAGATATTGGAGATTACAATCGAAAAAGGCTTTGCAAGTTCTTACACAGAAGATTCTGAAGGTATCTGGGATTAAACTCATTAAAACAATAAATATTATGAAGAAATTATTTGTTCTACTCTCAATCACAATGTTTGCAGTTGGTTGTGAGTCAATGGATGACTTCGATTTAGGCACAGATATACCCCACAGCAATAGCTTCAATGTAAAAATCGAGTCCATAACAAACAGCGACACTACAAGAGCTCATCTCGACAATCTCAAAGTTGTACTTGACGATGGAGATAAAATTGCTATTTTCGACAACAACACCGCCAAGAGTGAATACACATACTCTGTCGAGACAAATAAATTCTCTGGCACCTCATCTGATGCAGGTGAGAGCCTGACCGGCACCTATGCGCTATACCCCTCGTCAGCTTGTGTATCTTGTAGCTCTGAGAAAATTAGCGGCACGTTGCCCGAAACTCAGACATATAGTGCCAACTCATTCGCCACTAACTCGCATATTATGTATGCCAATTGCGAAGCATTAGGCGATGAGATAGAGCTTAAAAATATGGTGTCATACATCAGACTACACCTTTGTGCTGCCGAAGGTGAGAATGTCGTTGTGGAAAAAATATCTCTCACAACAAAGAATGGAGAGAAAATCTCAGGAGGTTTTCACATCGACAACACAGCCGATACCCCTGAGCTAATAATGAACGATGGCGGTAGTTCGAGCGTCACATTGGATTGCTCTGCGGAAGAAGGCGGTGGCGTCAAATTAACAGAAGAACCCACTATTTTCTACATTTGTATGCCTGTTCAAATATACGAACAAGGTTTTACCATAACCGTAACCGATACAGCAGGTGGAGAATTTACCAAGAGTGCATCTACTCCAATAGACTTAAAGCGAAACATAATAAAGCCTATGGCTAAGCTTAAGCTATATAGTATGATTAATACTTTTACATCTGATGCGACCGTTGAAGGTAAAAACTATGTATTAGGCAATTTGGATAATAGCATTATGTTTGGAATTGAGAAGCCTAACACGCTTCAAATCAAGGACACTTCATTCAGCGGAAAGATAGGTTATATATCAATTGGTAACTATGACTACGGTACAAATAATGGTACTTATTCATTAGAGAATGTTACAATCAAAGACCTTACCGTAAACTGCAATTGGGGTATTATTAATAACAAAAGAACTATCAGCATTGGTACTTTCATTTATGGAACAGATAGTTATCTAAAAAATTGCACAATAACAGGAACACAAATTGTCGGTCCAAAAAATAGTGATGGCAAATTTATAAACCAATACGGCAATGTCATTGACGATTGGTACGATTGTGCGGTAGTAAACACTGTGAATGCGACCATCGATGGTGGAGAATACGGAAAGCTATATTTATATGAGCACGCAAAAACGACCATAAAGGGCGATGTAAAGATTAACACATTAACGACAGCGACAATAGCAATTGGAGGTGGATATCTAAAAATTGAGGGCGGTACAATTGAAAAAATAGTCGTTGTTCCTGTTAGTGGTGATAAATATGCTCCGAAAATAGAGATTGGTGCAGGTGCCACAGTCAAAGAGATTGATTTCAACGGAAAAAAAACCACCGGATTTGTAAACAATAGCGGAAAAGATATTATAATTACAAATGCCGCAACAGTATAATCCTTTTAATGGTTGATATTTTTATTATCAATCATTGCGTAAGGAGTTATTTGCAGCTCGTTTACAGAAAACAACTTATTAGATTAGGTGACCACTAAAACTTCGGGAGGTGGTCACCTAATTTTAATATAACAACTATAATATAATAACCAATATCAAAAAAAATTGTATATTTGTTGAAGAAACCTAAAAATTAACAGATATGAAAAAAGGAATTTTAATTGTGTGCGCAGTTATCTTAGCATTTGCTTATGGTTGCAACACAAAGCCCGCCACGCCCATTGCAGACGACTATCGTGTGTGTGCATTTATATGGCCCTCGTGCCACGATGATTCGTTAGGACGCACCAACTGGGAGCAAGGCATAGGTGAGTGGGAGGTTATTAAGAAGGGCGACCCTCGCTTCCCCGGACACTACCAGCCCAAGCAGCCATTGTGGGGCTACGAGATGGACAACGACCCCGTAGTTGTTGAGAAATGGATTCAGACAGCATTGGAATACGGTGTAAATACATTTGTATATGATTGGTACTGGTTCGACCACTACCCCTACCTTGAGAGCGCACTCAACGACGGCTTCCTGAAGGCTCCGTCAAACGAGAAGATGGAGTTTTTCATTATGTGGGCAAACCACGATGTTAAACACAACTACTGGAACTACCACAAATGGCAGGACGATGAGTCTATCCTTTGGCACGGCGCAATCGACCCCAACGACTTCCCGAAGATTGTTGACCGTGTGATTAACCAATACTTCAAGCTCCCCAACTATACCAAGATTGACGGCTGCCCCGTATTTGCTATTTTCAGCACCGACAACTTCATTAAGAGTTTCGGCACGAAGGAGGCTGCAATCGAGGCTATGGAGTATATGCGTAGCGAGGTGCGCAAGGCTGGCTTCCCCGATATGCACTATATGATGATGGATGGCGGAGGATTCCCATTCAACGAGCGTAATAAGGCAAGCGTTGACAACAGAATGTTCCTAAAGCCCGACAGCTGGGCATTGTATAATATGGGTGGCTTTGACCCCGATTATATGCGCCACGGACAGAATGCTATTGACTACCGTAACGGCTGGGATAGCTATATGGATATTCCCGTATTCCCCACAGTATCTATTGGTTGGGACGACACACCTCGATTCCCCGCAAAGGGCGAGAACGATGTAACACGCTTCAACCACTCACCCGAGGCTTTCAAAAACTTCCTTAAGGAGGCTAAACGATATGCCGACGAGCATCCCGAGCAGCCTAAGTTCGTGATGATTAACGCCTGGAACGAGTGGGTAGAGGGTAGCTACCTCTTGCCCGACCGCTATTGGGGCTACGGCTGGCTGGAGGCAGTAAAGGAGGTTTTCGGTCCCGTTGAAGAATAATACATTTAATGCTTGAATTAAACTCTAATAAATTATGAAATACGCAATTATCTCTACCGAGAAGGGCGATATGAAAGCTGAGCTCTTCGTTGACGAAACACCTATTGCCGCAGGCAACTTCATAAAGTTGGCAGAGAGCCGCTTCTACGACGGCTTGACCTTCCACCGTGTAATTCCCGACTTCGTTATCCAGGGCGGCTGTCCTCGTGGCGATGGTACGGGAGGACCGGGTTACACTATCGATTGTGAGACTTCAGCTCCTCGCCAGTATCACGACCGAGGCGTAATGTCTATGGCACATCGTGGTCGCAACACAGGTGGCTCACAGTTCTTCATCTGCCACAATCGCCGCAACACACAGCACCTTGACGGTGTACACACCTGCTTTGGTCAGGTTGTGGAGGGTCTTGACGTGATTGACGATATTCGCCCTGGCGATTTGATTCTCTCTGTAACTATTGTTGAAGAGTAATAATATAGAGGGTGTCTAACAGGTCAAGTTAGCACCCTCTATTTTTGAGAAATTGTATAACAAGAGCTATTTTGAAGCTGATCGCAGTCCGAGAAAGCGCAGTTTACCGAGAGTAAATGAGCATTTCGAGGGCAAGTCAGATGACAAAAGAGCCTTGTTAGACAGTTTCTTTCTTGTAAAACCATATCATTATGAAACGACTTATATTTTCATTACTACTCTCGTTGTGGGTCATTACCGCATCAGCTTCAGAGCAGGATTCGCTGCTAATTGTAAAGGCTGATTGGAGAGTAACGACAACTGCCGATGGACTCACACACAAGCAAGCACAAATCAAAGGCTTGTTCAATAGCGTGCAGTCTATTAACCTAATAGAGATTCCTCGTGCATCGAAACGAAAGATTGGTATCGCTGGCAACGAAGGGATGAAACGCACAAGCCAGCAGGCAACCGAGAAGGGCGCCGTGGCAGCAATTAATGGCACCTATTATAATATGAAGGAGGGAAACTCTGTCTGCTTCTATAAAATTGGAGATACCGTTATCGACACTACGACAGACGGGGAGTTCAAATCTCGTGTGAATGGCGCTATACGTGAGAAGAGGGGTAAAATCGAGATTATCGAGTGGAGCAAACCTATCGAGCAGAGCTATAAAAAGAGCAAAGGCACGGTTTTGGCATCGGGTCCCATAATGTTGGATAACGGCAAGAGGAGCGACTGGAGTGCTTGTAGCAAGAGTTTTATCGAGACTCGTCACCCTCGCAGTGCCATATATACTAAGGATGACGGTACGGTAGTATTTATAACCGTAGATGGTCGCTCGGCAGGCAATGCCGACGGTATGAGCATCCCCGAGTTGGCATACCTGGTGAAGATTCTTGGTGGCGACGATGCTATCAACCTCGATGGCGGCGGCTCAACAACCCTTTGGCTCAAAGGCGCACCCAACAATGGCGTTCTGAACTACCCCACCGACAACAAACTCTTCGACCACGCCGGCGAACGCTCAGTATCGAATATATTTTATGTGAAATAGCCTTCACTTTTGGTATTTACACAAAAAAAAGACTACTCCAAAAGAGTAGTCTTTT
>JAFNUH010000352.1 GCA_017384185.1 Alistipes sp. | reverse complement strand
ACTCGATGAAGAGGACGTTGCTCGCTGCCGTAAGGGTCAGTCCCGTGCCGCCTGAGCGATAGTTGAGGATTATCAGCTTACAGCTCTCGTCATGCTGGAACTTGTCGACAGCCGACTGCTTCTGCTCCGTCGTGTCATCACCCGTGACGGTCACTGCACTACGGAACTCCCTCTTCAGCGCTGCAACCACCTCCTTAAGGAAACAGAACACGATGAGCTTATCACCGCCGTCGATGGTGTTATGGATGATATCTATCGCATTCGTAATCTTACCCTTAGAGCTTATCTGCTTCAGGATGGACATCTTGACCATGATGGCTCCACGGATGGCTCGCTGTATCTTGTCATCATCAGCATTCTTGTACTTGACGAGATAGTCTATGATGTCACGCTCAGCCTCCCTGTACTCCTTACGATTGTCTATATCCATGACGAGGTAGTTCCTCGTCTTGTCGGGCAGCTGCGTCAGCACGTCCTTCTTCAGTCGGCGGAAGAAGCAGTTCTTACGCAACAGGTAGTTCAGCTCCTTCAGGTGGCTGCTCTTACGCTCCCCTGCGCAATATCTCGCCATGAACTTACTATAACCGCCGAAATCTTCCAGCCTGCCGAGGATGGTAAGCTGCTGTATCAGGTCTATGTTGTTGTTTACGACTGGCGTTCCCGTCAGCTCCATGATATACTCCTTTCCCTGACAGATGCCCTGCACGAACTTAGACTGTTGCGTGCTGCTCGTCTTACACTTATGGCTCTCGTCGATGATAACGGTACGGATGTGGCTTATACGCTCATCGAACTCAACGCTTTTCAACGTGAAACGACCCTCCCGCTTAATCCGTCGTACGAAGAACTTCCTCAGGCTCTCGTAGTTCGTGATGAACACCTCTGCGCACGGACTGCCATCCATACGCTTCAGCTCATAGAACCGCTGCCATGTGTGGCGGTTCTTATCATCGAGGACGATGGCGTTCAGACCTCCGAACTTCTTCAGCTCACGCTGCCAATTCAGCTTCAGCGAGGACGGACAGATGACAAGGGCGGGAAACGCCCTGCTCGTCGTCAGCACACCGATAGCCTGAGCCGTCTTACCAAGACCCTGCTCGTCGCCCATGATACAGCGTTTCTTCTGCAGGGCATAGGCGATACCCTCCCGTTGAAAGTCGTATGGCTCGATGAGCATGTTATGAGGCACGTCCAGCTTCGGCATGGGCAGAGGCTCGTAGCTTATGACAGGCTCATCATCCGTAAGCCATAGTGTGGCAGAGACGAAGCGGTGTTCCTTCGCCCACTGCCCCATAATCCTGAGATAGCTTATATCATTCTTCGACACCTCCCAATACTTACCTTCTGCCTTGTAACGGGCAGAGGGTATGCGCTTGATGCACTTCACCAGCATCGGATGGTAAGCGAATGCCACCTTATAGCAGTTCGGTGTCTGAGTGAATGATATAGGTTGTAACGTCATGCTGCCTTCTTACCTTTCTTTCCCTTACCTTTTTCCTTCGGCTCGCCATCGGGCACCTCGTCAGCCTGCACACCAGCAAACGGGTTGATGTCTGAGAACTCCAGCGTTCCCTCCTTGACACCCCATTTCTTCTCCGTCACGTAGGCTTTAGCCTCATAGACAACAGCGTCGATGTCCAGCGACAGCTCGTTGACATACTGGTAATCATCCGTATCGTCAAGACGGATTTTCGGGGTCGCAAGCGATACGACGCCCTTAGAGATAAGCAGTCGGTTTCCCGCAATAGATACCTCCTGCATGTCGTCGGCAAAGACGATAGTGTCAACCGAGAAACGCTTCATCACGCTGTCGTTGCTCTCGTCGGTGATGCTGTCACCCCTCACGTCCTTCAGTGTGCGCCCGTAGGCTTCCCTCTGCTCTGTAATCAGCGCAAGGTGAGGTATCAGCGCATTGAGCGCCAATTTGAAGTCCTTGTGTACGAGGTTGCCTCCCTTGAAATCAATCAAGTCCCCGTCCGTGTTGCGGTAAGACACGTTCATCGTGCCCTGCTTCGTGAACTGAATCTTTGTGATAATCATACTTTTTTGTTTTTTAAATGGAATTATAATAATCTGCGTAGAACGCTTCAAAGTATATGTCCTGAGGCTGCGGGAGCGTTATGCCGAACTCGGCTTCTGCATCCGCCTGAATCTTATTCAGGAACTCCGTCATCTCCGCTGTCGATAGCTTACTGCTCGTCATATACACCTTCTCACGTTTCTCTCCGAGGGTGATGGTCTTCAGCAGGAACTTCTTGCAGTAGTACATGTAAACCTCTTCCTTCGTCGACCCCGTCTCCCTGCCTATACACGTGAGCCACATCCATAGGAGGTCGTTCTGAGCTATCGTACGCCTCTCGGAAGTCCGCTTGATGGTGATGGTGTACTGCCCGTTTTTCAGCGTCTGAAAGAGGTAGGCGAGCTCCTTGTCGAACGTCACCTTACCCTCTTTCTTTGTCATTATAACCTGATAAGCCATAACCTATTAGAACGGAAGTTCATCCTCTGGGTTAGCGAATGGCGATTTCTCCGCTGGTGCTGGCTGAGCCGCTTGCTGCACGACGGGCTGAGCCTGAGACACGGGCTGTCCCGCCTTACGGATGACTTCTATGTCATATGCACCGATACCCGTGTAGTTCTTCGTCTTACCCTCCTTATCCTTGTACGTTGTGCCACGGATAACGAACAGCACCTTCATCACGTCGCCCTCCTTCAGTGTGTCGAGGATAGGGTTAACTTTTTCCAATGTTCTGTCACCGCTGAACTCCAAGACGGGCTTGTTCTCATTACCTATCTGCTCGCCCGTGATGCTATCATGTCGGGTGCAGTTGAGATAGATGCTACGCTTACGCATAGGCTGCTTACCTGCCTCTGCTGAGGCTACCTCCTT
>JAFNUH010000351.1 GCA_017384185.1 Alistipes sp. | reverse complement strand
TCGCTCTTCACGGGCAGGAACGTACCAGCACCAACGTGGAGCGTCACCTCGTCGAACGAGAAGCCTTGTTGCGTCATCTGTGCAATCATCTCGTCGGTAAAGTGCAGACCCGCTGTGGGTGCAGCCACCGAACCCTCAAACTTTGAATATACGGTCTGGTAGCGTGTGAGGTCTATCTCCTCGCTCTCACGGTTGAGATAAGGCGGGATGGGTATGCGACCAAGATACTCAAGGAGTTGTCCGAAGGTCAAATCAACATCCCACGTAAAACGTACGATATGCTCTCGCTCGCCACGCTCGGCAATCTCGGCACGCAGTGAGCAGGGTGTTCCCTCGTAGTCGAAGTCAATGCCAACAAAGCCCTCTTTCCACTTCTTCAGGTTGCCCACGATGCAGCTCCACTCGCACTCGCCCTTAACGGTAAAGGCGTGCTCATAGTCGGCGGGCAGGTGCGGCTCAAGGCAGAATACCTCGATACGTGCACCCGATGCCTTGTGCATAATTACACGTGCACGGATAACTCTGGTATTGTTAAAGACCAAGAGTGAGCCTGCGGGCAACTGCTCGGCAAGTGAGCGGAAGTGGCTCTGCGTAATATCTCCATTGCGGTATATGAGTAGCTTCGAGTCGCTACGGCGTTCCAGCGGAAACTTGGCGATACGTTCGTCGGGCAGCGGGTAATCGAAATCGTTTATATATATATGACGTTCCATTGCAAATATCTATTATGCCACAAAGTTACAAAATAACGACGGTTTCGGTAAAAAGTATGGATGAAAAATGCGTATGTCCAAAATTTTTGTTAAATTTGAATCAGTAACATAAGTTTAATCATTTAATAGCGAGAGAGATTATGGCATACAAAATTATTGACATTGAGGGTATAGGCGAGGCTTATGCTGCTAAGTTGGAGGCTGCGGGTGTTGATACTGTTAAGGAGTTCCGTCACCGTGTAGCTGCTAACCTTCAGGCTAAGATGGAGGAGGTTAATGCAGAGAAGAACTTGGTTAACCGTGTTCCCAGCGAGTCTGAGTTGCAGAAGATGATTGACCAGGCTAAGGAGATGGAAGTTGCTATGACTTATTAGAAGCCGTCTAACAAGGCTCTTTTGGCATCTGGCTTGTCCGCAAAATCCTCACATACACCGAGTATGCTCCGGTTTTTCGGACTTCGACCAGCCTCAAAATAGCTCTTGTTATACAACTTCTTGTAAATATTTAGGAGGGTGCTGACATTATTTGTTGGGCACCCTCTTTTTTGTATATGTGGAGTGGTTCTTAGAGCAGAGAATGAGCGTAATAGAAAATATTTCTATTAAAGACTATATCTTATGGGTAAAAATTTTCTATAAAGTCAATTATTTTGTATATTTGCAACGCTGTGTGGGCTTATGCCAACGGCAAATGGATGAAATACAAAAGATTCACTAATTCATAATAAAAACAAAACTATGATTTCTTACAAAGATCTTGGTCTTGTGAACACTCGTGAGATGTTCAAGAAGGCTATCGAGGGTGGCTACGCTATCCCCGCATTCAACTTCAACAACATGGAGCAGATGCAGGCTATTATCTCTGCTTGCGTAGAGTGCTCTTCACCCGTTATCCTCCAGGTTTCTTCTGGTGCTCGTAACTACGCTAACCAGACTCTGTTGCGTTATATGGCTCAGGGTGCTGTTGAGTTCGCTAAGGAGATGGGTAAGAACATTCCTATCGTTTTGCACCTCGACCACGGTAACTCATTCGAGTTGTGCAAGAGCTGTATCGATATGGGCTTCTCTTCTGTAATGATCGACGGTTCACACCTCCCCTACGAGGAGAACGTTGCTCTTACAAAGAAGGTTGTTGACTATGCACACCAGTTCGACGTAACAGTTGAGGGTGAGCTTGGTGTATTGGCAGGCGTTGAGGATGAGGT
>JAFNUH010000350.1 GCA_017384185.1 Alistipes sp. | reverse complement strand
TGCTCACGTGTGAGCTGTGCCATCTCGTCTGCCCAGTCGATGAGTTCGAGGTGCTTGTCGTTATAGGAGAGGCGCATCAGTCGGCAGAACATCTCGAAGCTCTCTGCTCGCACCGAATCCTCCTCGCCTCCCGTCAGGCGGCGCATCTCAATCAAATCGCCCGCAGCCAGGCGTGCCACGTTGCGACGTTGCTGCTCGTCACCCGTACCCAGCGGCATCAAATCATCGACCTCGAGGCGAGGCACGGCGACCTCCTGAGTACGTGAGATGATGGTTTGCAGCAGGCGGTCGGGGCGCTCGCTCACCATCAGGAAAACGGTCTTCTCCCACGGCTCCTCCAAGATTTTGAGTATCTTGTTGGCGGCCTCCTCGTTCATCATCTCGGGAAGCCATATAATCATCACCTTATACTCCGACTCGAACGACTTGAACGAGAGGCGGCGGATAATCTCGTCAGCCTCCTTAGCCGAAATCATACCCTTGAGCGTCTTACCCAAGTCGAGGCGGTCGTACCACATCTCACGGGTGAAGTAGCCATCGGTCTCGGCAACAACCTCACGCCACAACGGCATAAAGTCGCTACTCAGAACTGCCTCACCCGCCTTCTTGCCCTGCTTGTTGACGGGGAAGACGAAGTGCACATCGGGGTGTGCCAACTGCGCTATCTGCTGGCAGCTGGGGCACTCGCCACACGAGTCGCCATCGTTGCGGTGGGGGCAGTTGAGGTATTGCGCATAGGCGATGGCAAGGGGCAAGGAGCCCGTGCCCGCAGCGCCCGTGAAGAGCTGGGCGTGGCTTATGCGACCTCGGTCGATGCTCTCGGCAAGGTGGCGCTTGAGTTTTTGCTGTCCTATGATGTCGGCGAATCTCATTTTTTTCGGGGTTTTGGGTATAAGTGTTATGGGTGTTATACGTGTTATAACTCTTTTATCTCCTTAACACTTAAAATTCTTACATCCTCCACGGGGCGGTCCAATGAGTCGGTAGCCGAAAGCTGAATCCGCTCGACAACATCCAAGCCACTTACCACGTGACCAAAAACGGTATATTGTCCATCGAGGTGGGGTGTGCCGCCCACTGTTTTATAGACCTCACGGATTGAGTAGGGCAGCGTCACACGACCCTCGGTAGCTCGGGTGATGCGCTGCTGCTGTGCATCGAGCTGCTCATCCGAGAAGGTGCGACCCCAGACGATGTAGAACTGCGTGCGTGATGAGCGACGCTCGGGGTTGACGTTGTCGCCCTCACGTGCCGCCGCAAGTGCGCCACGCTTATGGTAGAGCTCGGGGAACGAAATCTCGGCGGGGATATCCTCCCAATAGCGTGGGTCGCCCGTCTCCTCGCCATCGGCGAAGAACTCCTTGCCGCTGATGTTGCGGGTGCGGGGATCACCGCCCTGAATCATAAAGTTCTCGATGACACGGTGGAAGAGCAGCGAGTCGAAGTAGTGCTCCTCGACCAACTGCATAAAGTTATCACGGTGGATGGGGGTCTTGTCGCTAAGCTCCAGGACGATGTCGCCCATCGTCGTGCGCATCTCCACACGGCGGGGCTTTGTCTGCTCCGCCTGCCCGCCACAACCGACCATAATGGCTGCAACGACAATCGCAAAAAATATCTTTTTCATCATTTTTCTCCCTTTAGAGATTCCAATCATTTTCTCACGTCGCTCCAAAATGTGGAATGACCTGTTTTTTCTACTATTTTACTTGCCCGTAGAGCCGAAGCCGCCAGCACCACGCTCCGTTGTGCCAAGCTCCTCGACCGGCTGCCACTCAATCTGCTCGTAGCGGGCAACAATCATCTGCGCAATACGCTCGCCCGACTCGATGGTGAAGGGCTCGTTGCTAAGGTTCACAAGGATTACCTTAATCTCGCCACGGTAGTCGGCGTCGATGGTGCCCGGAGAGTTGAGGACGGTGATGCCGTGCTTTGCCGCCAAGCCACTGCGGGGGCGAATCTGCATCTCGCAACCCTCGGGAAGCTCAACAAACAATCCCGTAGGAATCATAGCACGCTCCAGCGGGCGCAGGGTTACGCTCTCATCGAGGTTTGCACGTATGTCAAGACCCGCCGAC
>JAFNUH010000004.1 GCA_017384185.1 Alistipes sp. | reverse complement strand
CTATTTTCACGTCATATAGTCAAACGCAGCGTTTGAAAATATAAACTTTTACACAATGAAACCAAACTCAAAAACTAATATCGAACAACTCGCCGAGTGGATAGATCAGTGGCAGGAGCAACTCTTCCGCTACGCCTTCTACCGTGTGGGCAGTCGTAGTGATGCCGAGGATATAGTGCAGGATGCCTTTCTGAAGATATTTTCTGTCCAAGGCTCGATTGCAAACCCAAAGGCTTACCTCTACCGTATCGTGTCGAATGGCTGCGTTGACTTGCTTCGCCGCAAATCGAAGCTAACACCTCTCGAGGAGCGAATACCAACGCCACCGCATAGCGACGACTCGGAGGCAGAGGAGGAGTTCCGTCGCATCGAGCTGTTACTTAGAAGACTTCCCGAAGCGCAGTGTGAGGTTATTCGTCTGCACATACACGCCGGGCTGAAGTTCACCGAGATTGCCGAGATGACAGAGGAGCCCGTAACCACCATCAAGAGCCGTTTTGCAAGCGGCATTGAAAAGCTAAAACAACTATTTATCAACTAAAAACTCTCAACTATGAAAACCGATTATAACAACACCGACGAGCAGATTATCCAGATGCTCACCCCCAAAGTAGAGGTACGACCATCAGCCGACTTACGCTCACGAATCCTCGCCGCCGCTGCCCAGCACGAGAGCGCAGCACAGCAGACAAAGCCTCGCCGCAGCAGCCTGAGATATTGGATTGGCGCAGCCGCTTCGATGGCAGCCGTTGTGGCGATAGCTATCACGTTTACTCTCAGCTCACCCGCATACGCCGCTCGCAAATACTTCTCGCAGGCGCTAATCGTGATGCAGGATGCAAAGACGATGGTAATGAATCTAAGCGTACGCACCGCACCCGACGAGCCGATAGATTACATCAACCCCACGATGGATTTCATTCCCGCAACGGTGAAGGTTATCTACGACGAACCTATGACGTGGAGTCTTGAGAAAAAGGATGGTCGCACCGTATTATATAAAGGTGCTGACGAGGAGGGCAACTTAGTATATCAATGGATTGGCGGCAAGGATGGTCGCACAGGCTGGAAATGCCCACATAAGGGATATGTCGAGGGCGATTTGGAGATTATGCTCGACCCTCGCATCCTGCTCGAGGCAGAGCGCCGCACAGCCGAGCGCAACAAAGGTACAAAGTATGAGATTCTGGACGTTGGCGAGTTGGCTATCGTAAGAGTTGCCACAACAGCGCAGGGCGACTTCTCGAAGAGCGATTATCTGCTAAACACATCGCTTGCCGAGGCAAATACTATACGTGAATACTCTTTTGCCAAGGATAGCGGTATGCTTCACAAGATGCGTATCGTGGTTAATACCGACAAGGGACCCGTGACGGTTATCGAGAGCGAGAATATTGCATACAACGAGCCTTTGACCGTAAATGACCTATACGACAAGGAGCTATTCGACAAGATTTCATTCGTCAATTTGGAACTTGCTCCGACAGAGGCATCATCACCGTTGGCAGGTATCACAGCCGACGAGGCAGCAAAGATTATTCTCGATGCGATGGGTAGCTGGGATACGACTATTCTCGACACAGCGATGTACTACTTTGGTGATGTAAAAGAGCAGGTAGAGCGCATATACAAGGGTTTGGAGGTAAAGTCAATCGGCAAGCCATTCAAATCGGGACTCTACCCCGGTCAATTCGTAAAGTGCAAGGTTACGCTTACCAATGGCGAGAAACAAGAACTGACACTCGCCCTGCGTAACGACAACAAACAAAAGATTTGGCTTTTGGACGGAGGTCTGTAAAAATAAAAGGTGCTAACATCGGTTGTTAGCACCTTTTTTATGGAAATTGTATAACAAGAGTTATTTTGAGGCTGGACGAAGAGCGAGAAACCGCAGTTTGCTCAGAGCAAATGAGGATTTCGAGAACGAGCCAGACGCCAAAAGAGCCTTGTTAGACGATTTCTAACCACAGTGGAAATATTGATTTACAAGCTTCAACATCTCCTCCTGATTACCATTAATATCCTGACGGAGAGTCTTATCGCCATACGAGCGCAGACGCTTGATAATACCGTCAATCATTGCAGGACTGAATACGTTATGCTGCTCGAAGATAGCACGCTGACGCTCCAAACAATCTGCCGATGCCTCGCAGCTATCGGGCAACTGAGCCAAGCCCTTGAGCTTATCTTCGTTCTCCTTCTGGTGGATATTCACATTTACATATGTCTTCTCGGCAATCTCCAATGCATTCTCAAGCTCGAAGCCGTGACGGCACGCAACAGCCAAGCCAGCTATCAACTGATAAACATCGGCTGAGCCATCGGGTGAGCGCATCTCAACGGTCTGCTTCTGCGTTGTATCGTAGTTGCTTGCAGGCTCCAGAGGATTCGCCAACTGACACATATCGCTCTTCGCAGCCCAGCCCAACGGCACACGTACCAAAACTGAGCGATTACGGTCACCCCAACAGATATTTGTCGGAGCCTCCTGATGAGGCACCAAACGGAAATATGATGTAGGGTTGGTGTTACCGAAAGCGGTAATCGAGGGAGCAAGCTCCATCATACCGGCAATAGCCTTGCGAGCCGTAGCCGACAATACGCCACCATCGAGCATCTGATTCTGACCATCCTTAACGATACGCATATGAACGTGCAGACCCGAGCCAGCCTTGCCCGCCGTAATCTTCGGAGCGAAGGTAATGTCGTAGCCATACTGGTATGCGAGGTTGCGGATAATCCACTTGGCAATCATCAGCTGGTCGGCTGCATCCTCGGCAGCAACGGGCAAGAACTCAATCTCGTTCTGCTCGTAGATAAGACCATTGATTGTGAAGTTACCCACCTCCGAGTGACCATACTTAATCTGACCACCAGCCTGCGCAATATATGCCATACACTGTGTGCGGAACTCGTTGAACTTAGCATAGGGAGCCGACTCGTGGTATCCCTTCTGGTCGGTTGCGGGGAACATCTCAGCATCGGGGGCAATAACGTAATACTCCAACTCGCCCATAGCCTGAAACTCCATACCGGTAACCTCGTTGAAGGCACGGCACGCCTTGCGCAGAGTATTCTCGGGAGAGCTCTCCAACGGATAGCCATCCTTATTGAAATAAGAGCAGAGCATCGACAGCGTAGGAATCTCTGCAAAGGGGTCAAGGAAAGCCGTAGAGAAGCGTGGCAGGACATACAAGTCGCTGCTACCCGCCTCGATAAAGGGAAAGAGGCTTGAGCCATCAACTCGCTCGCCGCAGGTGAGGATAGCATCCAAATATGCAGCGTTGTTGATTACAAAATTCAGGGTCTTAAGACGACCATCGCCCGCAGGATACATAAAGTTTACCATCTGAATGGCATTCTCCTTGATGTAGCGCACGATGTCTGCCTTTGCGAACTCTTTGCACGGCTTACCGAGGTAAGCAACGAGTCGGTTAGGACTCATCTCCAAATCTTTGTACATAATTATCTCTATTTTGTTATATATCTTTTTTAGTAAATGAAGATTCCGAGGACAACAAAATCACCTTATTAGACGACTTCTTACCAGCCCAGGTCTTTCATTGTACGAGCCTTAGGAGTCTTGGGCAATGGCTTGCGCTCCTTGAGCTGCTCGAGTGCAACCTCAATAGCCTTGTTGAGCTGCTCATCCTCGCCTGAGAACTCCTTGATGGGGTCGTTGTCAAGCAAGATATCGGGGTCAACGCCGTGATTCTCAACAATCCACTCGCCTGTCTTTGCATCGTAGTTTGTAAAGAATGGAACACGCACATCCGTACCATCGATATATGGCAACGAGCCACTGATACCTACGATACCACCCCACGTGCGAGTACCAATAACCGTTCCGAGGTCGTTAGCCTTGAAGCTCCAGGGGAACAAATCGCCATCCGAAGCTGAATACTTATTAATCAACAACACCTTAGGTCCGTGATGTGTAGCATCGGGGATAGTACCGTTCGTGTTGCGACCACGATACATTGTCATACGATATGCCTGACGCAACAGACGCTCGATAATCATCGGCGACACGTTACCACCACCATTTGCACGGTCGTCGATAATCAGCGCCTCCTTATCCAACTGAGGATAGAAGTAACGAGCAAACTCATTCAAGCCGTCGGGACCCATATCGGGGATGTAGATATAACCTACCTTGCCGTTTGTAGCCTTCTCAACCTTGCGGATATTCTCCTGCACCCAGTTGTAGTGGTAGAGAGGATACTCGTTGTCGATGGGGCTTACAACAATCTTGCGTGCGCCCTCAGCCGATGCCGATGAGCTTACGCTAAGCTCGGTCAATACATTTGCCTTGCCAACCAGCAACTCGTAGATATTCTTCACCGAAGATGTCGAAATACCATCGAT
>JAFNUH010000349.1 GCA_017384185.1 Alistipes sp. | reverse complement strand
GTTCTTACGACATACGACTCGATGGGTTACCACCCTACGGCACAGCGTGTGGATAAGTTGTGGCGAGAGGTGGAGTACTCGACCCTGCCGAAGAATATACTGAACCCACCCCGCAAGAGTTGGGGCATAATAAACCTCGACACGGTGAAGATGCTGGAGGCAGACTCCACGCTCACACGCTCGGCAAAGAAGATTCGCCGCTACCGCAAAGGTCTGACACTCTTTAACCCCCACAGCTGGGCGCCCCTCGCCTACGACCCCTTTGCTCTGAGCGAGGATGGAGCTATAAATATGAACATCGGAGCAACGGTAATGACGCAGAATCTGCTCTCGTCGATGCAGGGATTTGTCAGCTACGGATATAGCAACAGCACAAGCCATATCTTCAAAGGCTCGTTGCGATACTACGGTCTTGGTCCGACCATATCGCTCAATGCAACATACGGAGGCAGACAAAACATATACCCCATCTACGTATATAACCCCGAGAAGCACGAGATTGAGTTCCCCGAGGCATCATCGCAGGGACGATTCTACTCCGTGGGCGTTAATGTACAGTTCCCCTTCCTGTTCCAGAGGGGTTACCACACACGTTACCTCATAGCCTCGGCAGGATGGGAGTACTCGAACGGCCTGGTGGCAAACACGGGCAAACTATCGTTCGACGATGGCGGCATAAGCAACGTGGCGACGATTGGCTACTCGAAGGGTATTCACCTTACAAGTTTCTCGCTCGGTTTTCAGGATTTTGTGCGTCAGGCACATCGTGACTTTGCTCCACCGTGGGGCGTAGTGGCTACGGCAACCTACGCATCGAATCCCGCAAGCGGAGCCTTCAGCGACCTGCTGGCACTCTACGGAAAGATATATACTCCTGGCTTCGCACGCCACAACAGCCTGACGTTGGCGATGGCTTACCAGACCACGTTCGGCGGTTTTGAGAGCAAGGATGCTATCTCGGCCCTCTCGTTCAAATCGACCCGCTTAGTGCCCCGAGGTTTCAACTCGACACAGATTATGAACCGCAACTACTTAGCTACATCGCTCAACTACCAGCTCCCGATTTGGTACCCCGATGGCGGTTGGCAGCGTATGATATACTTCAAGCGCATACGCCTGAATGCCGGCTTCGACTATGCACAGTTTGAGCGAGGTCGCTTCTACGAGGATGGCACGCTGCGTCACGAGTGGCACCGCATAAACTCGTGGGGCGGAGATATTATCTTTGATGTCAACCTGCTGGGTCAGCCCGCAGCCGCTACTACGGCGCTGAAGCTATCGGTATATCGCCCCAGCGAGGGAAGCATCTACTTTGGCGCAGGTATGGAGTTGCCGTTTTAGAATATGAAAATAAATTCGTACCTTTGTACGTTTATTCTGGTATAAGATATAAAACGATGGATATTAAGAGCTTTTTCAAGGATAAAAAGAGGGTCGTAAGGCTTATGTGGCTTATGGTGATGACCCCTGTGGCTATGCTTTTTCTGATGCTTACGTTGGCGGCGCTCGGCGTATTCGGACGTATGCCCTCATTCGAGGAGTTGGAGAATCCTAAGAGCAACCTCGCCACCGAGATTTATGGCGATGATGGACACGTCATCGGCACCTTCTTTGTGCAGAATCGCTCGTACGTGCAGTACGAGGATCTCTTCCCCACAGACTCTACACGCCACATAATCCTCGACGGTCATCGTGTACCGCCCGTTGTTGCGGCGTTGATTGCCACCGAGGATGTACGATTCCGCAACCATTCGGGAATTGATATTCCCTCGCTCTTCCGTGTTGCCGTTAAGACCATCGCATTCCAGAATCAGTCGCAGGGTGGTGGCTCGACAATCACTCAGCAGTTGGCAAAAAACCTCTTCCCACGTGATACGGTGCGCAACCGAGGCAAGGTGGCACGTATGACAAAGCTCGTGCAGTCGAAGTTCAAGGAGTGGATTACGGCGCTCAAGCTCGAGCACAACTACACCAAGGAGGAGATTGCCGCTATGTATCTCAACACGGTAGCCTACGGCTCAAATGCCTACGGTATCCGCTCGGCAGCCAGCACATTCTTCGGCAAGGCACCCAGCGAGTTGAACATCCAGGAGGCGGCTATGCTGGTGGGCGTGGTAAATGCCCCCACACGCTACTCGCCCGTGCGCAACCCCGAGAGCGCCTTGGCTCGACGAAACCTTGTAATCAACCGTATGCGTGCCGCAGGAGCTATCTCTCGTTCGGTATGCGACTCACTCACGGCACTCCCCATCACTCTGCAATATAAGCCTATCTCGCACAACGAGGGTGAGGCTACATATTTCCGTGAGATGCTGCGTAACGTGATGAATGCACAGCGCCCCACACGTCGTCAGTTCCTCACAGATTGGGACTACGAGCAGGCGGTAAAGGAGTATGACGAGAATCCGCTCTATGGCTGGTGTCACAAAAATACAAAGGCTGATGGCACGCCCTACAATATCTACCGTGATGGTCTGCGCATCTACACCACCATCAACCCCACGATGCAGCGCTACGCCGAGGAGGCTATACAGAAGCAGATGGAAACGGTAATCCAGCCCCGTATGGATGCTCAGGTGCGTAACACCAGAGTCCTGTTCCAGGATTTGGAGAAGGAGGAGATTGAGGCTATCATCAAGCGTGCGATGAAGAACTCTGACCGCTACCGTGAGCATAAGAAGCAGGGTATGAGCGAGAAGGAGATTTTCGCCACTTTCGACCAGAAGTGCCAGATGCGTATCTTCACCTTCAAGGGCGAGCGTGATACGCTTATGACACCCCGTGATTCAATCCTCCACCACAAGCGTATTATGCGTGCGTCGCTGGTGGCGATGGACCCCCGCTCGGGTCACGTCAAGGCGTATGTCGGCGGACCTAACTTCCGCTACTTCAAGTACGATATGGCAAAGCAGGGTAAGCGCCAGATTGGTTCTACCGTTAAGCCCTTCATCTATAC
>JAFNUH010000348.1 GCA_017384185.1 Alistipes sp. | reverse complement strand
GCCTCGCCATCGTACGAGTCGTAGTAGGTGCACTGCGCTGTCATACGTGCCTCGCCACATACGAATGTTAGTGTGCCGTCATCGCTCACGTCAATGTAGTCACGTCCTGCAACGATTCCAAACTTTGTAGCGATTGTGGGGAGCTGGCTCTCAAGAGTAGATATTGCCACCGCCGCCACCGAGCTGTCGCCCGTGTAGTCCATCACCAAGCCGTCGAACTTCCATACGCCAAGGAGGTCATAAATCTCGGGATGTGTAATCTTGGGCTGAGGTGCAGCCTCCTCCGATGAGCCGAAGAGATTGCTTATTCCGCTGAGTAGGTCTTCGAGCGATTGTGCCTGTGCGTTAGCTGCGCTCAACACAAGGCAGAGAATAGATATATAAAAACTCTTTTTCATTGTGTGTTAATTATTTAGAAAATTCAAAACCAATTTTTATGCTGTCGTAGTTCTTTAGCATCGACGTGATTGTAGATAGCGAGTTGCTTGCCGAGCCGAGCGTTGACATAAGCGAAAGCAACTTATCCATCGGGAAGAGTATCTGCAGGTTGTTGCCATTAAGATAGGCATACGTATTTATTGAGCCTAACTTCAGCAGCGTGCTGTCGTAGGTGAGTGTTAGCTGGTTGTTCTCGGCATTGAACTTAAATGTTCCTGTCAGGCTCTTCTGCCCGAAGGTCGATGTGAAAGTAAAGTCCTCACGGAACTCAAAACGGCAAGTGCCAGCCTTAATGCCTATCATCTCGTAATATGTTGCCATCTTCTGTTGCATAGTCGATGTGGCTGCCGAGGCGGTCAAATCCGATAGGGTGTTGGTGCTCGACGAGAGCTTAATGCCCGGCTGGGTATATTGCCACGTGCCGTAGATTGCATTCTCGGTAAGCTTGCCGCCGCTGATTTTGTCGATAGCCGAGGTTGCCACGCTCTTTAGTGCATCGAGCCAATTTTGTGCCTGCGCCTGCGACGTAGAGAGCATTATCGCAAATAGTGTAAGAATAAGTAGTCGTTTCATAAGCGTAGAATTATAAGTTGTCGCACTCGTCTAACCATAGCTGCGCCACTGCATCAGATGGCATCATCCAATCACCTCTCGGTGAGAGAGATACCGTACCCACCTTCGCTCCGTCGGGCATTGCCGAACGCTTGAACTGCTGAGCAAAGAATCGGCGTAGGAATGTTCTCAACCACTTGATTATCGTCACACGGTCGTAGCTACCATCAAACGCTTGCTCTGCCATAAATAGTATCTTCGCAGGCGAGAATTTGTTGCGCAGGAAGTGATAGATGAAGAAGTCGTGCAGCTCGTAGGGACCCACCAAATCCTCGGTCTTTTGAGCTATCTCACCCTGCTCGTTTGCGGGCAGAAGCTCCGGACTTACGGGCGTAGCCACAACATCCTTGAGGGCGTGTTTTACGTCGCTATTCTCCTCGCACTCGGCTCTCCACTCAACCATATGGCGCACCAAGGTCTTAGGAACAGATGCATTCACGCCATACATCGACATCTGGTCACCGTTGTATGTAGCCCATCCCAGCGCCAGCTCGCTCAGGTCGCCCGTGCCGATAACCATACCGCCACACATATTTGCTACGTCCATCAAAATCTGCGTACGCTCACGTGCCTGTGCATTCTCGTATGCCACCGAACGGTCACCCTCGGCAAGACCTATAT
>JAFNUH010000347.1 GCA_017384185.1 Alistipes sp. | reverse complement strand
TGAAATCAAGGCTCCGAACGTTAGCGATAAGAATCGTTATGTCAAGTCTGTAATGTTGAATGGCAAGCCCTACACTAAGACCTACATCACACACGATGATTTGGTGGGCGGTGGCACGCTGGAGTTCGTGATGTCATCTACGCCCAACAAGCGACGTGGTTTGGCTGCGAGTGATAAGCCATATTCACTCACAAATGGCGAGTAGTGGTTGTCTAAACATAATACGTATGAAAAAGAGTAGAATATTAATATGCTCGGCATTGCTCTCGCTCTTCGCTATGGGGAGTGAGCATCTATCGGCGCAGACCATATTTACAGATGTCTCTCGCTCGCCAAGAGAGCGTGCCGAGGATATTGTAAAACATATGACCTTGGATGAGAAGGTGGCGCTGATGATATACAACTCACCAGCTGTCGAGCGCCTTGGTATCCGTAAATATAATTGGTGGAATGAGGCACTGCACGGCGTGGCTCGTAATGGTAATGCGACCGTGTTCCCGATGCCTATCGGTATGGCAGCGTCGTTCGACACGGAGTTGCTGGAGGAGGTATTTACTTCGATTAGCGACGAGGGTCGTATTAAGTGGGGCATAGCACGTGATGCCAACGACCAGGATATGTGGTATAAGGGTTTGTCATACTGGACACCCAATATCAACATCTTCCGTGACCCTCGTTGGGGGCGTGGTATGGAGACCTATGGCGAGGACCCTTATCTGACGGGTCAGCTCGGTATGGCAGTCGTTAGAGGTCTGCAAGGACCTCGTGATGGCGAGACTATCAAGGCTATGGCTTGTGCCAAGCACTATGCACTTCACTCTGGTCCCGAGTGGTCTCGTCACTCGTTCGATGCTGTGGCTTCGGAGCGTGATGTGTGGGAGACATATCTTCCCGCCTTCAAGGATCTTGTTACGAAGGCAAAGGTTGACCAGGTGATGTTTGCCTACAACCGTATATTCGGCTTCCCTGCGGGAGCAAACGAGCGCTTTATGCGTGATATACTCGAGAAGGAGTGGGGTTTCGAGGGCATCGTTGTTAGTGACTGCTGGGCTGTGACCGATTTCTACGAAGGTCATAAGTGGTCGAAGAGTCGTGCCGAGGCGGTTGCTACTGCCGTTAAGACGGGTATGGATTTGGAGTGTGGAGCTGCTATGCCGGCTATCCCTAAGGCAATTAAGGATGGCTTGATTACCGAGGAGGAGCTGAACGAGGGTATAACCAAAGTTATGGAGTACCGTTATATGCTCGGCGAGATGGATAACGAGTCGGAGTGGGATAACATCTCACGTGATAAGCTCTGCTCGGCTGAGCATAAGGCTCTTGCGCTGAAGATGGCACACGAGAGTATCGTTCTGCTGGAGAATGATGGCGTTCTGCCACTTAATAAGAGCGACAAGGTGCTGTTGATGGGTCCCAATGCCGATGTTGCGGCTATGATGTGGGGAAATTATAATGGTTTTCCTGTCGAGGCTGTAAGTCTTTGGAATGCGCTCAAGCAGCGAGGTGCAAATGTAGATTATGTTGCGGGTGTTCCCTATCTTGCAGGTCTTACAACTGAGATTATCAATAAGGATGTTGCAATGAAGGCGGACTACAACCCCGATAACCTCGATTTCGATTACGATAAATTTGTGCGTGCAGCCGATGGTTACGACATTGTAATCTTTGCGGGCGGTATCGCATCGTGCCTCGAGGGTGAGGAGCTGAAGGTGCAGGCTCCAGGCTTTAAGGGTGGTGATAGAGTTACAATCGAGTTGCCCGAGTTGCAGAAGAAGTTGATGAAGGCGTTGAAGGATGCCGGCAAGCGTGTCGTATTGATTAACTTCTCGGGTAGCGCTATGGCATTTGCCGATGAGGTGGAGAATTGTGAGGCTATACTCCAGGCGTGGTATCCAGGTCAGGAGGGTGGTGCTGCCGTAGCCGATATTCTCTATGGTGATGTTAACCCCTCGGGTAAGTTGCCCCTTACCTTCTATGCTGACGATAGCCAGCTCGTGGATTACGAGAGCTACGATATGAAGGGTCGCACATACCGCTATTTCGATAAGCCTTTGTTCCCCTTTGGTCACGGCTTGAGCTATACTACCTTTAAGTTTGGCAAGGGAAAGGTTGTCGCTTCGGCTGATGGTAAGCAGGAGTTCGTCGTAAAGGTTAAAAATACGGGCAAACGTGATGGCGAGAATGTCGTGCAGCTCTACGTTAGCCGTCCCGATGATGCTCAGGGTCCTATCAAGACTCTGAGAGGCTACAAGCGTGTATCGCTCAAGGCTGGAGAGAGTGCCGAGGTGAGAATCCCCGTTGATGAGGAGACATTCCTCTGGTGGAATACTGCATCGGGCAGAATGAATCCTCTCGCAGGCGAGTATCTGTTACATTACGGAGATACGTCGGACGGCGCAAAGCTAAAGACGATTAAATATACTTATAAGAAGTAATAAAAAAGAAATTGTCTAACAAGGCTCTTTGGGCGTCTGGCTTGCCCTCGAAATCCTCATTTGCGTCAAGCAAACTGCGGTTTCTCGCTCTTCGACCAGCCTCAAAATAGCTCTTGTTATACAATTCCTATAAAAATGAGGGTGCTAACATTTTCTTGTTGACACTCTCTTTTTGTGTATTAATTAGAATCTGTATCGCACCATCAAACTCATTCTAAGATTACTTACATCTCGCAGAGCCTTGGTGTTTGCATCAATTGCTAAATCACCATATCCTGCCACTGTGTAATCGCCCTCGAGTGATAGCTCCAAATTCTTTGCGAAGTATGTGACAGAGGGTGCGAAGCGATATAAATAATCGACATTCTTTGCGCCAAATGCCCAGAACTCGTCAGTAGAGATAAAATCCTTCTTCGAGCCGATATTGTCAGCGTAGCCCAGAAAAAGACCTGCTACAACCTTCTTGCCGTATGTGGCATTAATCCACGATGTGAGGACTCTGATGGGGGCGTACTCGTAGCTTCCTGTTTCGGGGTCATACGACGTTGCTCCAAATCCTCCAAGCATCGTAAGATGTGTGGCATTCTCGGCATATATAAACTTACCCTTGAGGTTGAATTTGCCATATTTGTAGTCTGCAAAAGCCTCTGCCGTTACACCTAAGACTCTATCCTTTACGGGTACATTTATCTGATGGGTAGATATCGTGCCATCCGTGTTTGTCGTCTGACGTAGCGCCGTGCTTGACTTGCGGGGCATCAGGCTGAGGATATTCACGCCAGCACCATACAATAGATGATTGCCCTTATGTGTGATTGAGGCGTATAGCTCGGGCCAAACATTCCAGCGGGCATAGTCATACGACTTGCCATTAGGACCATACGATGCGTCGGGAACCTGATGCAGCGCTGCAAAGAACAGCTCCCACTTCTTACCTGCATCGTACGTAAGGCTTACCTGAGGCGAGCGTGACGATGTGGCAAAGGGTGCTCCTGCGCTATAACTTGATGCCGTGGGTGCTACCTGAAACGAGGGGTGCCACGTCTGTCCCAATAATATCTTAGTACGCTCCCAAGCTAACTGAACATATGCGTGACGTATGCGGAAAAGGGTGTTCGTGGGCGAGAAACCACAGAAGTCAGCCTCCAACTTTGCAGAGCTTGCGGCGTTGAAAATCGTGGGACCTGCAGCATCTACACCAAGACGTGAGGTAAACGACACGAAAACCATCTTAGGCACGTCGTTAAGGTCTTTGCCATCCTCGTTAAGCTCTACGTCCATAGGCATAACGTTAAAGAGTTCGCCTGTCATAGCTACGCACTGACGTGTATCGTAGTGGATGTAGTTGCGGATAAAACCGTAAAGATTGAGTGTCGTGCCGTGCTTGCTCTTCTTGGCAGCCTTCTGTTCGGCGTTAATCTCTGCTATAACCTCTCGCTTAATCTCCTCCTTTAGCTTTGCCATCGAGAGCGAGTCGTTCTGTGCTACGGCATAGGATAGGGTAGATATGGCGAGAAAGAGTGTGAATATGATATTTTTCATTATTAACATTTTAAGCGCTGCAAAAATACAAAAAATAGATTAATTACAGCCATATTTGCGGGGTAATAAAAAATGTAGTTGTATAAATGCAATTTAATCCTTAATTTTGCGTTGTTTTTGGGGAGCTGATGCTCCTTTTCTTTATTTGATTAGAATCTGTTAAATGAGACGAACTATATTTATGATATTGGCGGTGTTGCTCATCGGTGGGGTGATTTTTATCCACAGATGCTGCACATCCGACGTAAAGAGCGTTGTGCTTGAGAGTGAGGAAGAGTATGGTTATCGCCTCAATGACTCTCTGCGGAACGAGTTTTCTGACCTCCCTACGATGAAGAGTATGGAGAAGTATATCTCACGCTGGATGGCTCGCAACAATATTCGTGGCGCTTCACTTGCCGTTATGAAGGATGAGCAGCTTATCTACTGCAAGGGATATGGCTGGGCAGATAAGGAGTGTGAGCGTGAGGCTGAGGTGGGCGACATCTACCGTATTGCCTCTGCTTCGAAGCTAATCACCGCCATAGGCATTATGAAACTTTGTGACGAGGGTCTGCTTCGTCTCGATAGCAAGGTCTTTGGCGAGGAGGGTATTCTCAGTCAGTTCACCGAGATAAAGGATAAACGAGCGAAAAATATTACCGTTCGTCAGCTTCTGAACCACACCGCAGGATTCAGCCGCCGTATGGGTGACCCGATGTTCCGCATTGCAGATGTTATGCGTTGGGAGGAGATGGCTACAACACCTACGGCAGATGAGCTTATCGCCTTTCAGCTCGGTATGCGCCTGCGCTGTACTCCGGGTGGCTCGGCTCAATATTCAAATATGGGTTATTTGGTGCTCTCACGTGTTATTGAGCAGGTGTCGGGTATGGGTTACGAGGAGTATCTCCAGACTAAGGTTTTGTGGCCTGCAGGGTGTTACGATATGCACATAGCACGCAACTATTACGAGGAGCGTTATCCCAAGGAGGTGAAGTACTACGGTCACGACGATGAGCGTATCGAGTCGTACGATGGCTCGGGCGAGATGCGTCTGAGAGAGTACGGCGGTAACGATATTCGTGGCTTGCAGGGAGCTGGTGCGTGGGTGTCGTCAGCTGTTGAGTTGTTGCGTTTGGTGGCATCTGTCGATGGAAAGCCCGGCGTACCCGATATATTATCTCCAGAGAGTGTTGCTGAGATGCGAAATATCACACGTAAAGGCGATTACGCCCTCGGCTGGGCACGTTATAATGCCAGCAATGGCTCGCTCATACGTACAGGTACAATGTCGGGAACGTGTGCATATATAGATTATAGAACGAGCGGTATTTCGTACGTCTTCCTGACAAATACAAGCAGCTATAAGGGCGCATCGTTTACCAACTCAATAGGTCGTATGGTGCGTGATGCTATGACACGAGTAAAGGAGTGGCCAACGGATAGAGATATGTTTGTTGCCGTGCCACACATTGAGCCAGATTCCACCTCTTTAAATGATATTTCATAACATCAATATCAATGCATTAAAAATGCGACCCTCCCGACGGAAGGTCGCATTCTCTTTTTTCCAACGTGGATTACTCCTCAATCACTACTCGGAAACCTACGTTATTTGCAGGCTGCCAAGCAAGGTACGACTTGCGGAAGTATGCCGTTGAGTTCTTGGGATGACTATCCCACGTACCACCACGGATAACCTTATTGTCGCCTGTTGCGGGCTCGCCCTTGTAGGGGTAGGGTGCGTATGTTGTGCGAGTGAACTCTGCCACATTTCCGTGCATATCGTACAAGCCCCACGCATTGGGAGCATACTTAGCAACATCGGCGATGGTCATCGTGCCGTCGTTTACGCTATCCTCACGAGGCATATAAGTATAATATTTATATACCCACGTATTCTCCGCTACGGGCTGCGGGTCAACACCCGACACTGCCATCTTACGCAACGACTGGTCGGCAAGATTCTCGCTCTTGGCGAAGTCTGTATTCAAATCGCCATACCAGAAATCGGTGTCGCTACCTGAACGGCACGCCCACTCCCACTGAGCCTCTGTCGGCAGGGTAATCTCCACGCCACACTTCTGGCTGATAGCCTTACAGAACTCTGTTGCCTGATTCCAGCTGATACGTGTCACAGGCTGCTCGGGACGGTTTGCGGCGTAGCCAGGACCTACGTGGTCCTTCCAGAACTGAGCCGTATAGCGGCTATCGTGCTTGGGGTCAAATACGTTGTACTGCTGGTTTGTAACCTCAGTCTCCGACATCCAGAAGGGCTTAGAAATCTTTACAACACTCTCGGGTGCATTGTTCAAGCCACGATGGTTGTTACCCATAATGAATGTACCTGCGGGGATGCGTACGAAGGTCATCTTCACGCCTGGAGCAATCTCAATCGTGCGACGTGTCTCGCCATAGCGCTCAGCCATCTCACGTGCCTGCTGCTCGGTGAAGGGGAACTTCTTGCTTGTTACATCCTTATAGTTGGGCTTCTCAACCTTCTTAATCTCCTTTGCGGGCTGCTTGTGCTCCTCTACCCACTTTGCATACTCCTCCAGCTCACGTTTCCACTCGACACCAGCACCGTTAGCATACTTATTTGCAAGCTCAATTCGGCGGGTGTATTGGTCTGTGTCACAATACCATACCTTGTTGTGTACGAACTTACCGTGGTGGGGAGCGTTGAAGTCAATCCAGTTATAGAGCGTGCGCCACTCCTTGTCGGTAAGCTCTACGCCGTGGTGACCAGCCTTTAGGATACGAACAAGTTCGCTTGTTGATGCGTGGTACTCATAGGGCTTCATTACATAGATATCTGCCTCGGGACCCTGACGATTTACGTAGGGGTGGAGGTTCAGGTAGCTCTGTGTCAAATCCAGACGACCCGACTCGGCACGGCGTGCAGGTGTGCTGTAACTTCCCTGCTGAGCATCTCTTACGTCAATATCTGTTATGCCACCTCTGAAGTCGGGCTTTGCGCCCTCGGCATTGTGGCACGCTACGCAGTTGCGGTCGAGGATAGGCTGAATCTCCAGCTCATAGGTGAACGAGCGAACACCACCCTCGGGTGTCTGCAACTGTGCGGGAGCCTTCGTAGATGCCATAACTCGCTTAGGCATAGGCAATGAGTTCTGGTCCTCGTGGCAACCAACGCACGAGAGAACCTCGCCAGGCATACCCGTAACCCAGCTACGCATCCACTGAATAGCACGTCCCTCCTCGTCCAGCGGCTGGAACGAAACGGGTGTATTTGCGGGAATCTTGAAGATTGCCGAGCCATCGGGCTCAACATCCACTTCGCCCAGGTTACGCTTAATATCCCAACCACTCTGAATACCCTGTGCGATGTGGTCAGACTCCGACGTAACGTATGTATATTCGTATGCAAATACACGCAACTTCTTAACCGTGCCAACGGGAACACCGGGAAGACCCTCGCCCTGGTAGATATCCTGAATAAATACCGTAGCCTCCTTGTCGTTGGGCTTGATGCGGTCGGGAATAATCGGCGGGGTGGGGCGCTTGTTTACGATGATGGGGTTGATAAGACCCTCACCCTCATACTCGGCGATAAGTGTCATATTGTCAAACACATCCACCAAGTATATACCCCACAATGACTCCTCGGTAAGCTTCGCCGCAACCAAGAAATATTTGTCGCTCACGGGGTAGGGTTTGATAAACTGAGGCCATACGCCATTTACCAACTCATCCTTAATCAGAGGTACAATCTCACGCTTGCTGAAGGGCATCTCCTGAATCATACCCTTGGTCTCCTTGCGACCCATCGAGGGGTCAAACAGAATCAGACGACCCGAACGGGCAACGCCGTGGTGACCTGAGATGATACCAACAAATGTGTTGTTGCCGCCAGGAAGAGGCTGTACGTCGAAGATAGAGTTGGGGAACCATCCGCCACTACCATACAACGCCTTGGTCTCCGTGCCATCGGGATTGGCGTGCATAACGAAGCGAGAGTAGTAGTGTGTAAGGTCGGTGTACTCCCAACGCACGTACATCAAACGACCATTGTTCATTACACGTGGGTGCCAGTTAGCATCCTGGTCGAAAGTCATACGACGCATAGCACCTGTCGAGGGCTCGTATGAAATCATATTACCTACCTGGTCACTTCCGTTAACGCACGGAACTCCCTGATAACCAATATTACTCATTGCAATGATGCGTCCGCTGGGCATATAGGCTCCGTCGAAGAACTCCAAATCGGGCTCCTCCGAATTGATAACCTTGTGCATACCCGAGCCGTCACGATTTACCTCATACACGCCCCAACGCTTGTTCTCGTCAGCTGCGGTGAAGAGGATACGCTCGCCATCCCAGTGCAGAAGCATATCTGTAACCGATGTGCTGTGCTTGGGCTTGTAGATTGTGCGGCTCTGCACCTCGCCACGCAGGTTGCTAAGCTCGGCAATCTCGGCATCAAAACCCGAACGTGATGATGACGACTGGTTTGACCAGTTGTTGTTCTGCGTTCCGAGTGAAGGTGCCATAACAGAGCGAGCTTTCTCGCCAACACGGTAGCGACCAACGATAACTTTTGCATTGTCAAGCAGAGGGTTAGAGAGCAGAATCTCACGCTTTAGTATAACTACCTCCTCCGCCGAAGCGTTGTTGCCCGCAGCGCAAATCTTCTCCAGCTCCTGAAGCTTGGCGCCATACTTGGCAGCATCGTAAGATTTATTCTTACAGAAGTCCTTGTAGGCACTGCGCACAGACTCAAGGTTGAAATAGGTCATCTCAGCCTCGGTACGCATCTGCGCAGCCTTTTCGGGTGTTACCTGTCCCCACGCCATTGTCGCAGACAAGAGGGCGCAAAGGATGAAAATCTTGAGTTTCATTACGGTTTATTTTTAGTTGTTAAATCTTCTTGGTGGCTACTCCTTCAATCTCTATGAGGAGTTCGTCACGGCAAATATCTGCCCATAAATATAGTGCAGGTGTGGTGGGGTAATGCTCTGCCATCCACTCTGATACCTGCTGTAAGTTATTGCGATGCTTTATGTATATTCTGCTTGTCGCATACTTCATTTCGTGGGGGTGTTTAACGCCACTTGACGACTGATTCTCGACGCTTGTTAGGTAGTCGATATTCTCCATCGTAAGTGCGGTTTGTCCTACAATATCCTGCTCGCAACTCGCCTCGCCTCGTATGGCAGCCGTGCCTGAGATGTGGATTATCGGCTCGTTGCCATCGATGTGGCGGGCACGCTCAAACTTTGGCGTTGTCTTGTGCCTATCTACGCTATTTATAAGTACCTGCTGAGAGTATGCGTGCGCTGAGATTTGTAGTGGGTTATCTATCGGCGTGCTACACTGCTCGCTACTCTTTATCGCATCAAAAACTACTACTACACCTCCTGCCTGTG
>JAFNUH010000346.1 GCA_017384185.1 Alistipes sp. | reverse complement strand
CATCGTGATACCCTTCTCTCTAAGCGTTATACCCTCGTCGGCAAATGCCACGGCAAGATAACTAACGCCAAGACGTTGCATAAGTTGCGCAACCTCCACATCGCCTGCGCCATAGCTATGAGCCTTAACCATTGCCACAAGGCGATGATTCATAGGCAGATGGCGGCGGAAATAGCCCACATTATGTGTCATAGCATCGAGATTCACCTCAAGCACCGTGGTGTGGCTACGACGCTCCAAGCTATGGCACACACGCTCGAAATGCGAGCGACGGTTACCCTTCAACAGTATTGTGCGACCTGCAATATCCTCGGTCGAGAGAGCTCGCATAAACTCCTCAGTCGAGGCGTAATATCGGCGTTTGCAGCTAAACTTATCAAGATGCTCCTTTATACGCTCACCGATGCAAATAATCGTATCAACCTCGGCGTGTGCAACGAGTTGTGCCACACGTGTGTATAGTTCCTCATCGCTCATACCACTCTGCAAAATATCCGATATTACAACAGTAGTCTTGCCTCCCAGCGCCACGCTACGCAGCGTATCAAGAGCCAGCGAGAGTGAGTTTATATCCGAGTTATACGAGTCGTTGATTATCGTCGAGCCATCCACGCCCTCCTTAACCTCCAAACGCATAGCAACATCACTCAGTGATAGTGTCGGCACTCCATATCCCAACTCTCGGCAGAGGGTCTTCACCTCCTGCGCATCAATGCGCAGAGCCTCATTGCACGACGGGAGCTCCTCGGCGGTAGTACAAGCTGCATCAACCACACGGCAATCATTAGGCAACTGTTGCAATGCATCCGAAATCTCTGAATAGGCGCTATGATATATAAATGTACGAGCATTACGTGCCAAGCTCATCTTCTGCTCAACCTTCTGCTCCACACTCTCAAAATTACTCTGGTGCGCATCTCCTATCGAGGTCATCAGTACCATATCGGGGCGTATCATACGCTCCAGGCGCTCCATCTCGCCCACCTCGGAGATACCTGCCTCGATGAGTGCCACCTCTTCGTCACCCTCAATCATAAGTAACGACAGAGCCACACCAAGCTGCGAATTATAACTCATCGGCGAGACAAAAATTTTCACACCCGCAGGCAACGCACGTGCCACCCACTCCTTGACCATTGTCTTACCGTTTGAGCCTGTAATGCCCACCACACAACCCTTGAACGAAGCACGATGTGCCGCCGCCAGACGTTGCAATGCCTCCAGCGCATTATCGACACATACATATCCTGCATCCTCGGGTATTGCGACATCTCGCTCAACCAAAAATGCCCTCACGCCACGGTGATACATATCGCCAACAAAGTCGTGAGAGTCGTAATTAACACCGCACATAGCCACAAACATAGCTCCATCGCCAAAGGCACAACGACGAGAGTCGGTGACAACATCACCAACCACCCAATCCTTGCCGTGCAACTCGCCGCCGCACATAAGGGCTATCTCTGATAAACGGTATTTCATTACTTACTTTTATCTATGCTTTATAAACCTTGCGGCCTCCAGCCGCATTTACAAGTCTGACCCACCCCCACACCCCCGCCTCAGGCAGGGGCTTTGGTCGCCGACGAGCGGCTCTAAAGGTCGAAGACTGGAAGGTCTTACTTATAAATTATTATGGAACCTTACAACTGTAATTCCAGCGCCACCACGGTCGGCGTGCTCGTCAGCCACCGTAGCAATCTCAGGTATCGAACGCAGGTAACGGCGAATCTCCTCCTTCAATGCGCCCGTACCCTTACCGTGCAAGATGGTAACACCACCTACGCCAACCATAAGCGCATCATCAACCAAATCCTGCACCACCTCCAGCGCCTCCACAGCACGCATACCACGCACATCAACACTATCACGGAAGTTGAGTTTGCGTGACGATATATCTACCGACAAAACGGTACGAGGTGTTACAGGTTTTACCGACTTCTTATACTCGGCATTAGATACCACAACAAGTTTATCCTTATCCACGGTCGTAAGTATCTGACCAAATGCAACCTGCACCTTGCGACCCTTGATATTCTGCACAACGCCTGGCACCTCCTGACCAGCAATTTTCACCTTCGAGCCTACCTCGATAGGTTTGGGTGCTGGCGCAGCCTCCTGAGGTTTCTCCTCGGGCTGCTGACCTCGGCGCTTCTTATCCTCCTCACGGCGTGCCTTACGGCGCATCAAACGCTCCATCTCACGCTCCACCTTCTCGCCATCGAATGACGACTCAGCACTATCGACCGTTGTCTTAAAATCATCCAACTCACGACGTGCCAGGCGTGTAAGCTCCTTCTCGGCTTGTGCCTCCTTGATAGTACGAATTGTATTCTCAATCTGGCGGTTAGCGTCAGCAATAAGTTGCTGTGCCTCACTCTTCGCCTTCTGCAAAATCTCCTTACGCTCCTCCTTGATGCGTGACAACTGCTCGGCATACGACGACTCCAACTCCTCAACCTTGCGGTCTGTCATACGTATGCGGTCACGCTTTTGCGACCAATAGCGTCTATCACGTGCAATCTCTCGCAGCTGACGCTCAAGGTTGATGTGATCACTACCCGCCTTGTCGCTCGCCGAGCGGATAATATCCTCGGGAAGACCAATCTTGCGGGCAATCTCGATAGCAAACGAGCTACCAGGCTTACCCATCTCTAACTTAAACAGAGGACGAATGTTCTGCACATCGAACATCATAGCACCGTTAGCAATGCCCTCCGTACCCGTTGCGTAGTATTTGATATTAGAGTAGTGCGTAGTAATTACACCATAACAACCTCGCTCCAGCAAGCGCTCCAGGATAGCCTCTGCGATAGCACCACCGATAACAGGCTCTGTTCCCGAGCCAAACTCATCAATCAACACCAGCGTGCGAGATGATGCCGCTTGCAGTGTTGATTTCATATTCATCAAGTGCGACGAGTAGGTCGAAAGGTCGTTATCCATCGACTGCTCATCACCAATATCCAAACATATACTCTCGAAAATCGGCAGCTCGCTCATCTCTCCCGCCGTGACGGGAAATCCACACTGGAACATATACTGCACCATACCCGTGGTCTTCAAGCAGACTGATTTACCTCCGGCATTAGGTCCCGAGATAACCAAAATATGTTTCTGCTTATCGAGCTGCATATCCAGCGGCACAAGCTCCTTCTTCTCACGCTTGAGGGTCTGTGCCAACAAAGGATGGAATGCGTGGCGCAACACCAGACGGTCATCGGTTGAGACAATAGGCTTTCCTGCCCCATTCTCTATTGCCCAGCGAGCTTTGGCACGCACGGCATCCATCTCGGCAAGATATACTCCTGCCGAAGCAATAGGCTCGGCATCGGGGCGCAACTCCTCGGTAAACTCCGTCAGGATGCGCACAATCTCACGACGCTCGGCATACTCCAACTCCTTGAGCTGATTATTCAACTCAACAACCTCAACAGGCTCTATATAGAAGGTCTTACCCGTAGCCGACTCATCGTGGATAAAACCATTCAACTTACGTTTATTTCCAGCCGACACGGGAATCACCGCACGACCATCACGAATAGAAATCATCGCCTCAGCATCCACGATACCTGCACGCTTGGCGTTGTTTAGCACCTGATTCAAACGCTTCGACACCTGTCCCTCGTGCTCACGTATCGAGCGGCGCAACATCACCAACTGCGGCGAAGCACCATCACGTATCTGACCCTCATCATCCACAATCTGGTTAATACGGCGCACCACATCGGGGAATACGCATACTCTCTCACTACGTTTACGCAGGCGGGGATACTGCTCCTCGGAGCGATTCATCACAAAGCCGACCATATTACCCACCGCCGTGAGAGCACGACGCAGAACAGCAACCTCCTCAGTCGTAAGAAAAGCTCCCTCAACACCAATCTTGGCTATGACAGCCTCCATATCGGGGAACTCATCACGAGGTGCATCAGGGTCGAGCATCAGCAGTGTACGCATCTCGTCAGCAATATCCTGACGACGTTCAATCTCCGATCGAGAAGTAGAGAACTGTTCGGCTGCGATAATATCACGTGCTGCCTGCATACTACACAGCGCCGTGACCTGCTCACGCAAGCGGTCAAAACCTATCTTCTGTTCAAAATTAGCGGGGTATATCATTTCGCATTAACAATTTAATTTTCACTCTTATTTAGCCTGTTTCTTAGCAAGCTCTGCCTCACGCTCGGCTGCCTCATCGGCACGCTTAAT
>JAFNUH010000345.1 GCA_017384185.1 Alistipes sp. | reverse complement strand
CTCGATGAACTCAATGAGCTTACTGCTGGCATCGAATTTCACTGACTGGATCTGTACGTTCATAGCCTTCAAATTTTAGTTAAACATTATATATACGTCAGCAACCTAAGTCGCTGCTCGATTACAAAAAGAACTTTTCACTGCTTTGCCCTTGCCTCTGCCCTTGCCTCTGCCCTTGCCCTTGCCTCTGTCCTTGCTCTGCCCTCGGCTTATCTCCCATCACTCATCTTTCCTCTCTCTCCTCTCTCCTCTTTGCTCTCTCCTCTTTGCTCTTTCCTCTTTGCTCTCTGCCTCTGTCCCTCTCTGCCCCTCTCTCGGATGCGCCTCGAGGTAGGCACGTTGTAGCTGGGCGATGTTGTTGTGGGTGTAAACCTGCGTTGCTCGCAGTGATGAGTGACCCAACAACTCCTGTATCTCTCTCAGGTCGGCACCGTCGTTCAGCAGATGCGTCGCAAAGGTGTGTCGCAAGACGTGGGGCGATACCTTGCCCTGTACTCCGCACTCCCGCAGAAGGCGTGCCACACTGCGCTGTACGTCGCTGCGAGATATACGTGTTCCACGCTTTGATAAAAATAGTGCATTTTCGCCACTTATGCAAATTTTTTCGGGTGAAAATCGATCTACGTAATGTTTTATTTCTCGCCGCAGATATGCTATTATGGGTAGGCTACGCTCCTTGTCGCCCTTGCCTCGTATGCGTAGTGCCGAGTAATCATCGTCAAAGTGTTGTAAATCAATCGCCACTAACTCTGCCAATCGCAAGCCACAGGCGTAGAGCATCAAAATTATTAGTGCGTTGCGGCACTCTACCCACTCGTCGCTCCGTAAATCCTCACGCACACGCTCCACTACGCTCACCATCTGCCCCTGCTCGACAAACTTTGGCAGGCGCTGTGCCGTGCGGAGTGAGTCTATGGGGGTGAATATATCTCGTTCGATGATGGCTCGGCTGCGCAGAAACTTATATAACGACCTTATGGATGCCACGGTGCGATTTATCGAGGCGTTACCCATCGTGTGTAGGTCCGAGAGGTGCATAATCCACTCACGCACATCGGCTGTGCGCACCTCCAGGAGGCTGAACTGCCCCTCGGCTGTCGAGCCCTCGCCCCACGCTATGAACTGCTCTATGTCGTGGCGGTAGTTACGCACCGTCAGTGGCGAGTAGCGTCGCTCGGTGAGCAGATACTGGATGAAGTCAGCGAGAACTCTCTCGTTGTCGTTAAGCTGCTCTTTATTGCCTTTAGCCACCTCCATACCTTTAAATATATAATCGTTGTAAACAAAGATACGAATATTTTTGATATGGCTCAATATTTTTACTACCTTTGAGTGGCATATCGCCATTAACTACTATCCAAAAACAATAAACAACAAATAAACCTAATTCCTATGAAACGATTTTTGATTTTTGCACTTGCCCTATTTACGCTGAGTGTAGCGCAGGCGAAGCCTACACAGAAGCAGATTGTATCTCCCGATGGAAGCCTTAAGCTGACGGTTACCATCGGTGATGAGGTGCGTTGGAGCGTGGAGGATGATGGCGTTACGATTATCGCCCCCTCGCAGATTGCTATGTATATCAACGAGAGTGAGGCGTGGGGCGTAAAGCCTCAGCTGCGCAAGGCTACCATTGGTAAGATTGACGAGGTTATCCCCTCGCCCCTATACAAGAAGAGCGAAGTGGAGAACGAGTGTACAACGCTTACACTCTCGTTCAAGGGCGACTATGCTATCGAGCTGCGTGCCTACGACAATGCAGCCGCATACCGTTTTATCTCTACACGCAAGGGCGACTATGTGGTAAAGAACGAGTTGTCGGAGTTCGAGTTTGCGAGCGACAACACCCTCTATGGTTCGTATGTTAAGTTCAACCGCAAGGGTACGGGCAACGCCATCGAGAAGCAGTACTACAACTCATTCGAGAATATTTACTTCACTCAGCCGTTGAGCAAGATGGATCCCGAGCGTTTGATGTTCCTGCCTCTGGTTGTTGAGGTTGGCAGCAAGAAGGTCTGCATCACCGAGAGCGACTTGATGAGCTACCCGGGTATGTACCTCTATAATAACAATGGCGACACCACACTCGAGGCTAACTTCGCAAGTGTGCCCGACCATATCACTCAGGGTGGTCACAATATGTTGCAGGGCGAGGTGCAGACCCGTAAGCCCTATATCGCAGAGGTTAGTGGCGAGCGCTCGTTCCCGTGGCGTATATGTATCGTTGCCGACGAGGATAAGCAGTTGCTTGACGACGATATGGTATTCCGCCTGAGCCAGCCCAACACTATCGGCGACACGTCGTGGATTAAGCCCGGCAAGGTTGCGTGGGATTGGTGGAACGATTGGGGTCTTTATGGCGTAGATTTCGAGCCCGGCATCAACAACCGCACCTACGAGTACTACATCGACTTCGCCTCACGCAATGGCATAGAGTATGTTATCTTGGACGAGGGTTGGTCTGTGAACAAGAAGGCTGACTTGATGCAGGTTATCCCCGAGATTGACGTTAAGCACTTGTGCGACTACGCTAAGGAGCGAGGCGTGGGTATCGTTCTCTGGGCAGGTTATTGGGCGCTCAACCGAGATATGGAGCGTGTGATGAAGCACTATGCCGATATGGGTGTCAAGGGTTTCAAGATTGACTTTATGGACCGTGACGACCAGCAGATGGTAGATTTCTACGAGCGTTCGGCTGCTACGGCTGCAAAATATAAACTTATGTGCGACTTCCACGGTGCCTATAAGCCCTGCGGTCTGTCACGTAAGTATCCCAATGTTGTGAACTACGAGGGTGTGAATGGCTTGGAGCAGATGAAGTGGTCAACAATCGAGCTCGACCAGGTCACATACGACGTGATGATTCCCTTCATCCGTATGGTCGCAGGTCCTATGGACTACACGCAGGGTGCGATGGTAAATGCACAGAAGAAGAGCTACCACGCCAGCAACTCGGAGCCTATGAGCCAGGGCACACGTTGCCGTCAGTTGGCAATGTATGTTGTCTTTGAGTCTCCGTTTAATATGCTCTGCGACTCGCCTTCGAACTACGAGAAGGAGGGCGTATGCACAGAGTTCATCGCAAAGATTCCCACCGTATGGGAGCAGACCGTTGCACTCGATGGTAAGCTCGGCGAGTTCTGCACAGTTGCACGCCGTGCGGGTGACGACTGGTATGTCGGTGGTATGACCAACTGGGACGAGCGTGAGGTGGAGATTGACCTCTCGTTCCTGGGTGAGGGCGACTTCACGCTGACCGAGTTTGTCGATGGACCGAATGCTAACAAGATTGGTCGTGACTTCCTCAAGCGTAGCTACGATGTTAAGGGAGGCAGTAAGATTAAGGTAAAGATGGCTGTTGGCGGCGGCTTCGCAATGAAGATTGAGAAGCGATAAGCGGCAGTAGCCAATAAAATGAGAGAGATATGAAACGATTGGAAGGAAATGTAGCCATCATCACAGGTGGCGGTAAAGGCATTGGCTTCGGCTTGGCTGAGGCGTTTGCAGAGCAGGGTTCAAACCTTGTGATTACGGGTCGCACGGAGTCTCGTCTTCTCGATGCGCAGAAGCGTCTGGAGGAGAAGTATGGCGTTGAGGTGCTGCCCATCGTGGCAGATGGTGCCGACGAGGAGGCTATCAAAAATGTTGTAGCTAAGGCTATCGAGAAGTTTGGCAAGATTAATACGCTGGTAAATAATGCGCAGGTATCGAAGTCGGGTCTGTCTTTGGTTGAACATACGAAGGAGGATTTCGACCTCGCCATCTACTCGGGTCTCTACGCCGCTTTCTTCTATATGCGTGAGTGCTACCCCTACCTCAAGCAGAGCCGTGGTTCGGTTATCAACTTCGCATCGGGCGCAGGTCTGTTTGGTAAGCTCGGACAGTCGTCGTATGCCGCAGCGAAGGAGGGTATCCGTGGTATGTCACGTGTAGCGGCAGCCGAGTGGGGTCCCGATGGCATTCGTGTGAATGTTATCTGCCCGTTGGCTATGACCGAGAGTTTGCAGCAGTGGAAGGAGAGCTACCCCGAGCTATATCAGAAGACTATTCAGGGTATTCCTCTGGGACACTTCGCCGACCCGAAGAACGACATTGGTCGTGTGTGTGTCTTCCTCGCATCGGACGATGCCGAGTATGTAACGGGTGAGACTATCACGCTCCAGGGCGGTAGTGGTCTGCGTCCGTAAGAGGATATAAGTATAATAAAAAAGCTACCCTGCGGGGTAGCTTTTTTTGTTTGAAATATTCTTTCGGGATTACTCTACGGGAATATCCTTGTTTACGTTCTTTGAGAAGAACAAGCCGTAGAACAACATATAAGCCAAACCAGCAACTACAACCCAGTAGCTATTGATAAAGCCAGCAGCGTCAGCAACCAAACCCTGGATGAAAGGCATAATACCACCACCGCAAATCATAGCCATAAAGATACCAGATGCAACGGGAGTGTACTTACCCAAGCCCTCAGTAGCAAGGTTGAAGATTGAACCGAACATTACTGATGTGCACAAACCGCACAAGAACATAAATACCATGCTCACGGGAACCTGTACCTCTACAACGGGGATAGTCATACGAACTGTCTCGGGGATGAACATCAAGCAGAATACGAAGATAAGAGCCAATGAGCAAGCGAATGTCAACATCTGCTTAGAAGATACCTTACCACCGATTACGCCGCCCAACAAACGACCCAACATCATGCAGAACCAGTAGAAACCTACGATTGTACCAGCAACAACGGGACCTACGCCCTCGAGACCTGACATATAGATGTTAGCTGTGTTGGGGATACCAACCTCAACACCTACGTAGAAGAAGATACCAGCAGCACCCAAAATGAAGTGACGGAAAGACATAGGACCATAGGGATCCTTCTTTGCTGTACCGCTCAAACGAGCAGCCTTCTCCTCTGCAGTCTCCATATGAGGCTCAGGAATAGCCGAGAAGTAGATAACAACGAATGCAACGGCGAAGATAGCCATAGCGATAATCAAAGCGGGAGCTGCATCAGCAACTGTAGCCTCAGAAGCCTGACCACCGATCAAGTAACCCAACAAGATGGGAGCGATAGTACCACCTACAGAGTTGCAAGAGCCACCGAGCTGGATAAGCTGGTTACCCTTGTTACCGCCACCACCCAATGTGTTCAACATAGGGTTAACAACGATGTTAAGCATAGTCATTGAGAAACCTGCTACGAAAGCACCCAAAACGTAAACGCCGAATGACTCAACGTAACCAGATGCGAACTGAATACCAACACCAATCAAACCTACTGTAACAGCAGCGAGTGAAGTGAACTTGTAACCACGACGCTTGAGGATGTGACCTGCGGGAATACCCATACAAGCGTAAGCGATAAAGTTAGCCAGAGTACCCAGCTGAGCCATAGCGTTAGATGCACCAAACTGCTCCTTAACGATAACACCCATTGAACCAGCGAAGTTGGTAACGAATGCAATCATAAAGAACAACATAAACATCACGGCAATGGCCAAGACATTACTTTTCTGATTGTTTGCCATAAATTGATTTTTTAAGATTAATAATATTGGTTTTTGGTTTTTTCTTGTTTTACTTCTCTTTGCCACAACTTTTTTTTGCGGGCACCTCTCTTTTCGTCTGCCTCCCTATTTATCACGTTCGGCGACGAAGGCACAGAGGTTTACCAGCGCCGTGCGGTAGGGTGAGTCGGGATACTTCGCCAAAATCGAGGTCGCACGGTCGATGTAGGTCTGCATCGTGCGAGCCGCCATAGCCGTACCTCCCGTAGCCTCAACTACGCCTTGCAGGAAATCTACCGCAGCCTCATCCTCCTTGCACTGCGAGAGCTTGTCCAGCAGTTGCAACTTCTCGGCAGGGCTACACTTTTCGAGCACCTCGATAAGCGGCAGGGTGATTTTACCCTCACGCAGGTCGTTGTTTGTGGGCTTGCCCGTTTGTGCCGAGCGGCTGTAATCCAAAATATCGTCCTGAATCTGGAACGCCATACCCAGCGCCTCGCCAAAGCGACGCATCTGCTCCACATCCTGACGTGGTGCCTTCACCGATACGGCTCCCGCCGATGCACTGATGCTTATAAGGCTGGCTGTCTTTTTGTATATAATCTCGAAATAATCCTGACGTGTGGTATCCTTGTCGGCAGCGTGCTGGCTCTGCAAAATCTCTCCTTCGCAGAGTGTAGCCACCGAGCCTACGATGTGCGACACCAAGTCGTACTGAGCGCTATCCATACCGATGCTCATCGTGCGAGCCAGGATGTAGTCTCCCAGGACTACGGCGTTGCGTGACTGCCACAGAGCATTTGCCGAGGGGCGACCTCGACGTGTGTCGGCATTATCTATTACGTCGTCGTGGATAAGCGATGCGGTGTGCAACATCTCCACCATCATAGCACCCAGATAGGTGCGCTTCGAGCAGTTGCGCTCGCCTTCAACCCACTCTCGGTTGTTGACATCGGATACGAGAGCCGAGCAGAGCATTGTGATGATGGGGCGGATTCCCTTTCCTCGTGAAGAGAGTACGTGTGAAATCATCTCGGATAACAATTTACCCTCCGATGAGAAACGGCTTCGGATAAACTCCTCGAAAGCTTCGAGGTCCGCTGCTATTGGAGTGCGAATTGCATCAAGAGTAATCATACTGAAAGGTTTTACATATGCGCTTTATGTTGCAAATATAGTAATTTTTCGCAATTACACATCGAAAAAGGAATGTTTTTCGTAACTTTGACGCACTAAATTGACAATGCAAATGACATTTGATTCTCAAATAGTAAAAAAGTGGCTCTTCGCAGCAGGCGCTGTGGCGCTATTTTTTGTTGTTGCAGCACTATATTTTGCGCCGCAGTTTGGTGGCGAGGTGCTCGTTCAGCACGACGTGCAGCAGTACGATGGTATGAGCCGTGATATCCTCGACAACCGTGAGGCTACGGGCGAGGATGCACAGTGGACGGGAGGTATGTTTGGCGGTATGCCTGCCTACCTTATCAACGTGAAATACCCCTCGCAGGCGGTCAAGGGCACGATAGGTAAAGTGGTGAAAATCATCGACACGCCCGCCTCGTTCCTCTTCTTCTCGATGACGGCTATGTGGATTGCGATGCTGCTGTTCGGACTCAGCCCGTGGGTGGGTCTTATTGCGGCGTTGGCGTATGGCTTTTCGACCTACTTCCTGCTAATCATCGGTGCGGGACACATCACCAAGATGTGGGCGCTGGTCTATGCTCCGCTGATGATGGGTGGCGCTTACTACGCCTTGCGACGTAACTTGTGGGTCGGCTGTGCGCTTACTGCTCTGTTCACCTCACTTGAGATTGGTGCAAATCATCCCCAGATAACTTACTACTTCATTCTCGCTATGGCTCTTATGTGGCTCAGCGAAGGCATCTTCGCTTGGCGTGAGGGTCGTATGAAGGATTTTTCGAAGCGCACGGCTATCCTCGCTCTGGCGGGTGTTGTGGCTGTGGGTTCAAATCTATCGCCTTTGTGGCAGACTATGCAGCACTCGAAGGAGACCACACGTGGTGGCTCGGAGCTTGTGGCTAAGGATGCCGAGAGTGGAGTCTCGGGTCTCGACCTCGAGTACGCTACGGCGTGGAGCTACGGCAAGGGGGAGAGCCTGAATATGTTTGTTCCCGACTTTATGGGTGGCGCTTCGACCGATACCTTCGCTACGGATGGTGCCGTTGCCGAGGCTCTTCGTCCCTACGGTCTGGAGCAGATGGCGCAATATATGACTCGCTATCGTGGCGAGCAACCCTATACGGCAGGACCTACATATTTAGGTGCTGCGGCAATCTTCTTGGCGGTGTTGGCGCTGATGCTTCTGCCCAACCGTCAGCGATGGTGGATTGTAGGTGCGAGCGTGTTGGCGCTCTTTATGTCGTGGGGTCACCATATGATGTGGTTTACCGAGTTGCTGTTCAACTACCTGCCCGGATATAACAAGTTCCGAGCCCTCTCTACCGCTTTGGTTGTGGTGCAGTGGACCGTACCCCTGCTGGCTGCTATGGGCGTAGGACAGATTATTAAGGAAAATATCGACCCGCAGCGTCTGCGCCGAGCTCTTGCGTGGGCTACGGGTATCTGCGTAGGTGTCTTGGCGGTGATGATTATCGGCGGTCGCCAGCTGGGTGACTTCGGTATGCAGGAGGGTGGCGAGATGCTCACCGAGCAGTTCCGTCAGATGCTGGAGCAGCAGGGCGCTCAGGAGTATGTCAAGCAGGGTCTGCACGAGCAGTTGGCGTGGAGCACAGCCTCGGCTATGGCTGAGGAGCG
>JAFNUH010000344.1 GCA_017384185.1 Alistipes sp. | reverse complement strand
TGAGCAGATTTCTGGCGTATTTATGGAGACTGCCGAGCAGGAGAAAGAGCACGCAAAGAAGTTCTTCAAATATTTGGAGGGTGGCGATGTTGAGATTACAGCAACATACCCCGCAGGTAAGATTGGCACAACTGCCGAGAACCTTGTAGCAGCAGCTGCTGGCGAGCACGAGGAGTGGGATATCCTCTACGCTGAGTTTGCTAAGGTTGCTGACGAGGAGGGTTTCGCTGAGATAGCTGAGACATTCCGCCAGATTGCAAAGGTTGAGGCTGAGCACGAGCGCCGTTACCTCAAACTTTTGGAGCGAGTAACAGATGGCACGGTTTTCATTCGTGACAACGAGATTTGGTGGCAGTGCCGTAACTGCGGTTACATTCTCCTTGCTAAGGAGGCTCCCATTAAGTGTCCCGCTTGCGCACATCCCCAGGCATTCTTCGAGCCTAAGAAGGAGAACTATTAATAGAGAAATTACAATAAGAAAAGCCCCGAATCTTCGGGGCTTTTTTATGCAATAAACTCTCTAACTAAAAATTATACTGCACCATCAAACTCAAGCGATTAGCCTCGCCCATTGTGCCATTCCAATTCTTGCGTGAACCGTGCAAATACTCGGCAGCAAAACGGCAATTGGCTGTAATTTGATAGAAGACATTACCAAAGATATATGTACCTCGGCGATACTGATTCTCCGAGAAGAATCCATTCTTACGCTCTACGCACACCGTAGAGTAACCACCCGACAACCATAGGCGTGAAGGCACAATACTTACCTGACCGGCAGCCTGCCATCCCCACATCGGCATAGTCTGTATCTGCTCGTGGTTTGCGGGGTTAGGTGTAAAATCGAGACCACTGCCCGTTAAATCCTGAATATAAGGCGTTATACCCTCGCCATATACACCATTTCCGTAGATGGTAAAGAAATCACCTAACTCAATATGTGTACTCGCCTGAACGCCCCAACCAAAGAGGCTTGTATTCTCGCCACTACGTTTATTGTGCAGATACATATTACGGAATATAGCCGACGCACGGAAGTGGCTCTGGCGATTATCGCCCCACGCATACTGTAAATAGACGGGAATATCGGGTACTCGCTGCGCCAACGGCAAGAAATTATCTCCATAAGTACCACTCACCACGGGCATCTCAGCCGCCACGCCAAACTTAAAATGCTCCTCCCAGAAATCCATCTCATAACGCAACAGGGTAGCAAATCGGAAATTGTAGGCATTAGGACCCTGATGGTCGATAGTCTCGGGAGCAGCCAACAAATCGCAGAATGTTGTGACATCACGACCAGCAGTAATTCCTAACATCGAAACATATGCCGAACGGAGATGGGGTGTATAGCTAAACTCCTCGCCACCACGAAAATCCATATCAACAAAAGCTACCACACGCCCCAAAAGGTCTGAATTTATAACAGCCTTGGTAAATAGACGAGAGGTGGTTGCATCCATCATCACACGCTGACGATTAGCATAGGTAACATCCATAGGTATGTCATAGGGGATAAAATCTATATTATCCACCGCACCCTTGAAATCATAACTTGCTCGCAGATTTATCTCACCACCAATACCCAACGCAAAGCGATTATTCTTCGTGGCGAAGATAAATTGAGGGTTATGCACCTGCTGAAATCCGTGACGACGTGTAGCCTCAAAATCCTCACGAACGCCCTGTGCAACAAGATTATTACGGGCGATAGCCTCCTGAATAGGGCAGGTGGTATCTACCTCCGCAAACTCCACCATATACACCGTAGGTTTGGGCTTATGATGCCCATCGCCGTGCCGTTGAGCTGAAATTTTCTGCGCACAAAACGCAATGAGCAACAACGAGATAAAAAGCCTAATTGTTTTCATAAACTTAAAATTAAATACAATTT
>JAFNUH010000343.1 GCA_017384185.1 Alistipes sp. | reverse complement strand
TCGAAGGCACGAACACCACCCTCGTAACACGCCTTAACGACCTGCTTCGCCGTCTCAATGTCGGCGTTATAGAATACGGGCACCATACCCGTCTGCTTCATAGTCTGTAAGACCTCTATCTTTGAAAATCTTGCCATATCTTTGTTCTTTTATCTTTTATCTATCTCGCCACTCGTCCCGAGCCGTCGCCCTTCATCAGATTCTCTACCTCGGCAACCGATACAAGGTTGAAATCGCCATATATCGTGTGTTTCAAGGCTGACGCAGCCACGGCAAAGTTCAGCGCACGCTGGTCATCGCCAACATACTCACGCAAGCCGTAAATCAAGCCGCCCATAAACGAGTCGCCACCGCCTACACGGTCAACGATGTGCGTGATGTCGTAGCGAGGCGATGCGTAGAGCTTCTCGCCATCGAACAACACGCCGCCCCACGTATTGTGGTTGGCGTTAATCGAGCCACGCAGAGTGATGATAACCTTCTTCGCACGTGGGAAGCGTTGCATAAGCTGTCGGCATACGCTCTCGAAGGCAGCCTGCTCAACCTCGCCACCTGTAGCCGTAACGTCAAAACCCTCGGGCTTGATGCCAAAGACCTTCTCGGCATCCTCCTCGTTGCCGAGTATCACGTCACAACACTCCACGAGTGCGGGCATAACCTCTGCGGCTGTCTTGCCATACTTCCATAGATTTTTGCGGAAGTTGAGGTCGCACGACACCGTTACGCCCAAGCGATTTGCCGCCTGGCAAGCCTCCAGACATACCTCGGCTGCCGAGGCGCTGATTGCGGGCGTGATGCCAGTCCAGTGGAACCAATCGGCACCCTCGAAAACCCTCTCCCAGTCAATCATTCCCTTCTCGATTGTAGAGATTGACGAGTGGGCACGGTCGTAAACCACCTTGCTGGGGCGTGCTACGGCACCCGTCTCAAGGAAATAGATGCCAAGGCGCTCGCCACCATATACGATGTTATTGACACCTACGCCATATTTGCGCAACTCGCCCACGCAGGCTGCGGCAATATCATTTTTAGGCAGGCGTGTTACAAACTCTACATCTACGCCATAATTGGCAAGCGATACAGCCACATTTGCCTCGCCACCGCCAAATGTAGCAGAGAGCATATTTGCCTGCGAGAAACGCAGGTAGTCGGGTGTTGCAAGGCGCAACATTATCTCTCCAAAGGTGATTACTTTACTCATTGATATGTTAAGTTGTTTTAGGTTTTACACTTTCGATAGTATGCATTACTACAAAACTACGCAAAAAAAATGAAAAAAGAAATAGTGCCCGCTATCGAATTGCTCAATACAATAAAAAAGAGGCTATTCCATACTTGGAACAGCCTCTCTTGTTATGCACTGAAAAATTATTTCAATCTATTGATTGTCTGTACAGCCTCTGCCGCCAAAGCCTCGTTATCGCTCTTCAAAGCCTTGCAAGCGTCGATAATCTCCTGCTTGCGGGGCGATGCTACGAACCAACCCAAAGCCTCGGTTACGGCAATACGCAACTCGATAGGCTGAGCCTCGTCCTGCACGAGCGCAATCATCTGCGGCACGTACTCGTGGTAGGTGTTGTTGCGCACGCCACGAATAGCGCTGATGCGTGCTGCGAGCTTCTCCTCGTTGTCGAACAGGCACTCCATCTCGCTGTGTTTTGTCTTCTGCGAACGCTTCACGTAAGCACCCAAAGCCTCGATGTTCTCCTTCTCGGGGTAGTGTGTAGCCGCTGCTGCCTTGTCGAATGCCGCCATAGCAATCTGCTCGGGCAACATCTCCATAGCACGGTTGAGGATGAAGCATACACGCTGTGACTCAGGGTAGTTGATAAGCACGTCCGAAACCTCGTCAGCCAACTCCTCTGCGCCCAACATCCAAGCGTATGTAGCTGCGTTGCGGCGTACCACCT